>NZ_JFWX01000057.1:0-21068 GCF_000588095.1 Acinetobacter sp. 1130196
CGCCAGCACAACTGTTTATGGATACTTGCTTTGGTCTTATTGACTGCCGAAGCGTTTTCCAAATCTTTACAGATTGGGCTGATTGAATCTGATTGTGTTCATTTTATCTAGTGGAATAACTAAATCAAGTTGCTTTGTAGATTTATGAATCGATTGATGCTTTATATACAACTGCTTGGGTGTTGTATAGTCAAGCCTCACGAGCAATTAGTATTGGTCAGCTTCACATATCACTATGCTTCCACATCCAACCTATCAACGTCCTAGTCTCGAACGGCTCTTTAGAGGAATAAATTCCTAGGGAAATCTTATCTTGAGGTAGGCTTCCCGCTTAGATGCTTTCAGCGGTTATCCCTTCCGAACATAGCTACCCGGCGATGCGACTGGCGTCACAACCGGTACACCAGAGGTTCGTCCACTCTGGTCCTCTCGTACTAGGAGCAGATCCTCTCAAATTTCCAGCGCCCACGGTAGATAGGGACCGAACTGTCTCACGACGTTCTAAACCCAGCTCGCGTACCTCTTTAAATGGCGAACAGCCATACCCTTGGGACCTGCTTCAGCCCCAGGATGAGATGAGCCGACATCGAGGTGCCAAACACCGCCGTCGATATGAACTCTTGGGCGGTATCAGCCTGTTATCCCCAGAGTACCTTTTATCCGTTGAGCGATGGCCCTTCCATACAGAACCACCGGATCACTAAGACCTACTTTCGTACCTGCTCGACTTGTGGGTCTCGCAGTTAAGCGCGCTTTTGCCTTTATACTCTACGCGTGATTTCCGACCACGCTGAGCGCACCTTCGTACTCCTCCGTTACTCTTTAGGAGGAGACCGCCCCAGTCAAACTACCCACCAGACACGGTCCTCGTCCCGGATAACGGGACAGAGTTAGAACCTCAACATTACCAGGGTGGTATTTCAAGGACGGCTCCATTGGAACTAGCGTTCCAACTTCAAAGCCTCCCACCTATCCTACACAAGTAAGGTCAAAGTTCAGTGTCAAGCTGCAGTAAAGGTTCACGGGGTCTTTCCGTCTAGCCGCGGGTACACTGCATCTTCACAGCGATTTCGATTTCACTGAGCCTCTGCTGGAGACAGCGCCGCCATCATTATGCCATTCGTGCAGGTCGGAACTTACCCGACAAGGAATTTCGCTACCTTAGGACCGTTATAGTTACGGCCGCCGTTTACTGGGGCTTCGATCAAGAGCTTCGCTTACGCTAACCCCATCAATTAACCTTCCAGCACCGGGCAGGCATCACACCCTATACGTCCACTTTCGTGTTTGCAGAGTGCTATGTTTTTAATAAACAGTTGCAGCGGCCTGGTTTCTGCGGCTGTCATCAGCTCAGGAAGCAAGTTCCATCACCAACAACAGCGTACCTTCTCCCGAAGTTACGGTACCATTTTGCCTAGTTCCTTCAGCAGAGTTCTCTCAAGCGCCTTGGTCTACTCGACCTGACCACCTGTGTCGGTTTCGGGTACGATTCCTGTGTAACTGAAGCTTAGAGACTTTTCCTGGAAGCATGGTATCAGCCACTTCGCTGTACAAGTACAGCTTGCTATCGGATCTCAGTATAGAGTACCCCGGATTTGCCTAAGATACATACCTACATCCTTCCACCTGGACAACCAACGCCAGGCTGACTTAACCTTCTCCGTCCTCTCATCGCATTACACAGAAGTATTGGAATATTAACCAATTTCCCATCGACTACGCCTTTCGGCCTCGCCTTAGGGGTCGACTCACCCAGCCCCGATTAACGTTGGACTGGAACCCTTGGTCTTTCGGCGAACGGGTTTTTCACCCGTTTTGTCGTTACTCACGTCAGCATTCGCACTTCTGATACCTCCAGCATACTTCTCAATACACCTTCATCGGCTTACAGAACGCTCCCCTACCACTTGACTAATGTCAAATCCGCAGCTTCGGCACATAGTTTTAGCCCCGTTACATCTTCCGCGCAGGCCGACTCGACTAGTGAGCTATTACGCTTTCTTTAAAGGGTGGCTGCTTCTAAGCCAACCTCCTAGCTGTCTATGCCTTCCCACATCGTTTCCCACTTAACTATGATTTTGGGGCCTTAGCTGGCGGTCTGGATTGTTTTCCTCTTGACTACGGACGTTAGCACCCGCAGTCTGTCTCCCGGATAGTACTCATAGGTATTCGGAGTTTGCATCGGTTTGGTAAGTCGGGATGACCCCCTAGCCGAAACAGTGCTCTACCCCCTATGGTATTCGTCCGAGGCGCTACCTAAATAGCTTTCGGGGAGAACCAGCTATCACCAGGCTTGATTAGCCTTTCACCCCTATCCACAAGTCATCCCCTGGCTTTTCAACGACAGTGGGTTCGGTCCTCCAGTTAGTGTTACCCAACCTTCAACCTGCTCATGGATAGATCGCCTGGTTTCGGGTCTATACCCAGCAACTAAACGCCCTATTAAGACTCGATTTCTCTACGGCTCCCCTATACGGTTAACCTCGCTACTGAATATAAGTCGCTGACCCATTATACAAAAGGTACGCAGTCACACCACGAAGGTGCTCCCACTGCTTGTATGCATGCGGTTTCAGGATCTATTTCACTCCCCTCACAGGGGTTCTTTTCGCCTTTCCCTCACGGTACTGGTTCACTATCGGTCAGTCAGGAGTATTTAGCCTTGGAGGATGGTCCCCCCATATTCAGACAAGGTTTCACGTGCCTCGCCCTACTCGTCATCATTATGTGTGCCCTTTCGTGTACGGGAATATCACCCTCTACGTTCGCACTTCCCAGAGCGTTCCACTAAAACACACATAACTTAATGGGCTGATCCCCGTTCGCTCGCCGCTACTGAGGGAATCTCAATTGATTTCTTTTCCTAAGGGTACTGAGATGTTTCACTTCCCCTCGTTCGCCTTGCAACACTATGTATTCATGTTGCAATACCTACCTTAAAGTAGGTGGGTTTCCCCATTCAGACATCTCCGGATCAAAGGATATTTGCCGCCTCCCCGGAGCTTTTCGCAGGCTATCACGTCTTTCATCGCCTCTGACTGCCAAGGCATCCACCACATGCACTTAATTACTTGACTATACAACCCCAAACAGTCGACGTTACCTACAAGTTAGTAACTTCAACATTTTAGTTTAGAGCACTGTGTATTTAAACACTGTACAGCTTCAATCTAAATTCATATACCAAAACGCTTGATTCAGTTAATTTGCTAGTTCTCAATTCATTCAGATTAATTGCTTAATCTAAACTCTTGAGTGAACAATTTATTTCAGACTCAATTTTGCCAATCTGTTAATGAATAAACATGCCTTCGTCAGGTCATGCTTAATACCGTGATACTTAAATCACAGAAGTTAATAAACCAAGATCGAAATCTCTATTTACTAATTTCTGTAATCCGAACTTATCTTAAGTTCTGGTGGAGACTAGGAGAGTCGAACTCCTGACCTCCTGCGTGCAAAGCAGGCGCTCTACCAACTAAGCTAAGTCCCCAGCTTACATCATCAGTCATGTATCTTTTATCTATAACTTTAACCAGTCAAAGTCATGGTGGGTCTGACAAGACTTGAACTTGTGACCCCACGCTTATCAAGCGTGTGCTCTAACCAACTGAGCTACAGACCCTCAGATACATCTATGAAGAACAACTTGTTGTGGATTCTTACCAATCGTCAATCTTTCGTTAAGGAGGTGATCCAGCCGCAGGTTCCCCTACGGCTACCTTGTTACGACTTCACCCCAGTCATCGGCCACACCGTGGTAACCGCCCTCTTTGCAGTTAGGCTAGCTACTTCTGGTGCAACAAACTCCCATGGTGTGACGGGCGGTGTGTACAAGGCCCGGGAACGTATTCACCGCGGCATTCTGATCCGCGATTACTAGCGATTCCGACTTCATGGAGTCGAGTTGCAGACTCCAATCCGGACTACGATCGGCTTTTTGAGATTAGCATCACATCGCTGTGTAGCAACCCTTTGTACCGACCATTGTAGCACGTGTGTAGCCCTGGCCGTAAGGGCCATGATGACTTGACGTCGTCCCCGCCTTCCTCCAGTTTGTCACTGGCAGTATCCTTAAAGTTCCCGACATTACTCGCTGGCAAATAAGGAAAAGGGTTGCGCTCGTTGCGGGACTTAACCCAACATCTCACGACACGAGCTGACGACAGCCATGCAGCACCTGTATGTAAGTTCCCGAAGGCACCAATCCATCTCTGGAAAGTTCTTACTATGTCAAGGCCAGGTAAGGTTCTTCGCGTTGCATCGAATTAAACCACATGCTCCACCGCTTGTGCGGGCCCCCGTCAATTCATTTGAGTTTTAGTCTTGCGACCGTACTCCCCAGGCGGTCTACTTATCGCGTTAGCTGCGCCACTAAAGCCTCAAAGGCCCCAACGGCTAGTAGACATCGTTTACGGCATGGACTACCAGGGTATCTAATCCTGTTTGCTCCCCATGCTTTCGCACCTCAGCGTCAGTGTTAGGCCAGATGGCTGCCTTCGCCATCGGTATTCCTCCAGATCTCTACGCATTTCACCGCTACACCTGGAATTCTACCATCCTCTCCCACACTCTAGCTAACCAGTATCGAATGCAATTCCCAAGTTAAGCTCGGGGATTTCACATTTGACTTAATTAGCCGCCTACGCGCGCTTTACGCCCAGTAAATCCGATTAACGCTTGCACCCTCTGTATTACCGCGGCTGCTGGCACAGAGTTAGCCGGTGCTTATTCTGCGAGTAACGTCCACTATCTCTAGGTATTATCTAAAGTAGCCTCCTCCTCGCTTAAAGTGCTTTACAACCATAAGGCCTTCTTCACACACGCGGCATGGCTGGATCAGGCTTGCGCCCATTGTCCAATATTCCCCACTGCTGCCTCCCGTAGGAGTCTGGGCCGTGTCTCAGTCCCAGTGTGGCGGATCATCCTCTCAGACCCGCTACAGATCGTCGCCTTGGTAGGCCTTTACCCCACCAACTAGCTAATCCGACTTAGGCTCATCTATTAGCGCAAGGTCCGAAGATCCCCTGCTTTCTCCCGTAGGACGTATGCGGTATTAGCATCCCTTTCGAGATGTTGTCCCCCACTAATAGGCAGATTCCTAAGCATTACTCACCCGTCCGCCGCTAGGTCCAGTAGCAAGCTACCTTTCCCCGCTCGACTTGCATGTGTTAAGCCTGCCGCCAGCGTTCAATCTGAGCCATGATCAAACTCTTCAGTTAAAATCATTTTGCACCTTATTTATAGACAAGGTGCCAATTCTGGCTCATCAATTACTGACTTAAATTTCGCTCAAATAAACTTCGAGTAATTTAAACCAATCAATCAATGAAAATTATTTCGATTAATCAATCAGTAAAAATCCACACAAGTTGTTCTTCAATTCTCTTAATGATCTTCTTCCTGGTTCGTCACCAGCAAGCTAGGTCGGCTATATTACTCTTAATCTCTTAAAAGTCAACAGGTAATTTCGATATTTTTAAAACTTATCTTTCAAACCAACTTAACATCAAATTCATCACTTAAAGCAACCAACTTAATCTCAAGTAACTGTTTTTCAACAAGTTTCTATCTGCATCACCGCCGATGGATGTGCATTATAGACCATTAACTTACCTTTGCAATACCTTTTTAACACCCCACGCATCAACCGATCATTTTTTAGGCTTTTTAGTCAAAATTAGATGAGATATTAAACTTTTTTTAGTTAATCAACTTCATGTAGAATAGATTATTCGTGCAATTGATTTGGCATTAACTCACCATGTGGCACTCCGCTAAGAAAGTATTATTCTGCATACTTGTAGTGTTTGCTACGAGTGGGCCTGCGTATGCCAATTCAAAACATAATTTCTATGTTCTGACTTTATCTATTTTAAGTTATAGCAAATGGGAGAATGTAAGCACTCCTACTCTTTGTGTAATTGATAATGCTTCAATTACTTCTACTTTTCAGTCTTATATTCAGCAATTATCTTATAACTATCGTGTACAAACGGTTAATGCTAAAGATTTTCCTAAGTCGCATTGCCAAGCTGTTTATTTCTCTACAACCTCTCCTCAGCAGCAACAAAATTTAATTCAAAATTATCCATATCGTTCTTTGCTTTCTTTAAGTATTAATAATCCAGAATGTGAAGTTGGTAGTATCTTTTGCTTATATGACCAAAATAATTACACCACTTTTAAAGTTAACTTAGATGCATTAAGCCACTCCAAGGTCCATATTGACCCAAGGGTATTACTCTTGGCTAAGAATGCGGAGTAAGGGCTATGATATCTAAGTTGTATCAGTCCACTTCTCTACATGCTCTTTTTAGAAAGTCTCAATTTACGATTTTTGCTATTACTTTTTTTATTTGTTCTTTTACCTTTGTATCTATTTCCGTTTTTACTATGGAAACTTATGCAAAGCAGAATTTGCAGTTACTCAGCCATACGCTTCTAGAGCGTATTCAGCCAGCTGTCGTATTTAATGACAAGATCACGATAGAACAGATTTTAAATGAATATACAAATGATCATTCTATTCGAGCAATTCATATTTATGATTCTGAACATCATTTAATTGCACAAAGCTTTAAATTATCGAGTCAAACTTCAGTATTAGAGAAATGGTTTGATCACTGGTTTTTGAATGAGCCGGTACATTTAACAATTTATCATCATCAACAAAATGTAGGTGAACTTACACTTTTTGGTAGCTCTGAAAAAATACTGCAATTTTTAAAGATGATTATGGTCGGTCTTGCGATTGCAATGTTATTTATTGTTTGTGCTTTATGGTGGTCAGTGAATTTGACTTATCGTCAAATTATGCAAGCGATTTATCCACTCACAAATATTGCTCAAATCGTAAGTGAACAAAAAGCTTATAACCTTCGTTTTCCTTATAACCGAATTAAAGAGTTTCAAGATCTAAATACCGTATTTAATGAGTTACTTGAAGAAATTCAGATTTGGGATAATCAACTGCAAAAGGAAAATCGTAAATTATCTTTTCAAGCCCATCATGACCAGCTTACTTTATTACCGAATAGACATTATTTTTATCAAATATTGTTAGATATGTTTGAAGATAAGGATTTTGACAACAAGTCGGCCTTATTGTTCATAGATAACAACAACTTTAAATCAATTAATGATCAGTTCGGACACTTAGCTGGTGATGAAGTTTTGAAAGAGATGGCGAAAAGGTTACAAACGCGCTTACGTCATCAAGACTTTATTGCCCGTTTAGGCGGAGATGAATTTGCGGTTATTTTGCATTCCATTACGCATGCTGATCATTTAATATCTATTGCTGAAAATTTACTCGAAAGCTGTAAAGAACCTTTGCATCTAAATGATCAAACGATTTATTTCAGTTTTAGTGTAGGGATTGCTTTATCCCAATTTGCGTCTAGTCCAGAAGATTTTATTATGCAAGCAGATCAAGCGATGTATAAGGCTAAGACTTCTGAGCAACATTGGTTTATTTATAAACCAGAGAATTAAATTTAGGCTAATTTATGAATACAAGATCTTTGAAACTCTCCTTTATTGCATTGCTGTGCATTGCGCTTGCAGGCTGCTTGAGTTTTGGTCCTTTGAAATATCGTCAAGTAAAAATGCTAAAAAAAGAGGGTTTTGTACTTACTAATGAAGGTTGGACTCTAGGTTTACCAGAACGCTTATTATTTGATTTTAATGACGCAACATTAAAACAAAGTCATGAGGCAGAGCTCACACGTTTAGCAAATCAATTGAATAAATATGATTTGAATAAATTAAAAATTGTTGGTCACACTGACGATGTAGGTAATCCTGAATACAACCAAAAGTTATCTGAAGAACGTGCGCAAAGTGTTGCGAACCTTTTCTTGACTCATGGTTTTAAAAAGGAAAATATTTACGTTATTGGGCGTGGTTCAACTCAACCCTATGTACCGAATACAACCAATGAAAATCGGGCAATTAACCGTCGTGTTGCAATCGTCATTATTCCTTAGGTTTCTAATTATAAAAAAGCCAATCCTTTGTGATTGGCTTTTTTATTTTATACAAGCTCAATAATATCAATAGTAGGCGGCACCCGAAATCTTAATGGTATTCCAACCATACCCGTTCCTACGGTGACGAAAACATCAGCATGTTCATGTGAATAAAAGCCACGTTTATGACCTAAGATTGATACTTTTTTCATAATATAGTTGGTTACCCAAGGAAGTTCGACCTGTCCCCCATGAGTATGTCCAGATAACATTAAGGGGCGATTAGGTAATTTGGGAACCATATCTACAGTATCGGGGTTATGGGACAAAATTAACCAAGGCTTATCTTGAGGTAAGTCTGGCATTGAACGCATATCGGTTTTCCCAGCCCAAAGATCACCAATACCAATTAAACGAAATTCATCAAATTCAACAATTTTCCCTTCAATATCCATAACCTCATTGTAGTGAAGCGCATCTTTTAATAGTTGTTGAATAGGAGGCCCTGGATATTGTTCATCGTGATTTCCAGGAACAGAATACACAGGGGCCTGAATATCTTTGAGTACGCTCAATTCTTGCACCAACTTATCTTCTGGCTCATAAGTCCAGTCTCCTGCCACAACCACTAGGTCTGGCTTTTGTTCATTGAGTTTTTTCACAATGATTTTGAGTTGTCGCTCATGGCCAGAAAATAAACCTATATGTAAATCGGCAATTAAAGCAACTTTTACAGGCTTATTAAAACGGCGGTCTGGATTCAAACGATACTGATGAACATCGACACGTACCATATGCGGTTCTATAAAACGCGCATAAATGAGAATACCGCTTAATAAAAATATAAAAATAGTCTGATGAATTGAGTAATACCCCATCCAACCTGCATATAAATTAAAGAACCAAAGTGGAATAAGAAGATAAGATAGATAAAAAGCAAGTAAGTGAACAAAAGCTTTAAATGGATGAATCGTCTCGGTACGCGATTGATGAACCCAAGCTTCGACAATTCCCCATAAGGCAAGTATTGAAAAAATAAAGTAAAAACAAAAGATGATTGAATTTGGGTTCCACATTACGATTCTCGACTTATCTTATATTGATTGCTAGTAATCAAATTCAATATTTATCTTTCAATATGCACGAATTATACTCTAGCTCACCTTATCGTATGTATTGATTATGGCACAATCCTCTCATTCCAAACAGCTTCAAACTCATCAACAGGCTAAAGGCTTTTTGATCAAAGCTTCTTTAATTGTCTGTTCAAGTTTTGCTGTAACTTTGACAGGTTGTAGCACGCTACCTAAACATCGGGTTGAACCAGTTCAATACGCGCGTGATATCGATACATCTCAAACTTCACTTGCAAAAATTATTACACCTTTACGTGAGCAAAATCCAAATTTAACGGGTTACCACATTTTAAATGATCCGTTAGAAGCTCTCGCAGCTCGTTTAAGGTTGATTGATAAAGCCGAGAAGACTTTAGACTTACAGTACTATATTTGGGATAACGATAAGGTCGGTGCTTTAGCTTTACATGCCATTATTCGTGCTGCCGATCGTGGCGTTAAAGTGCGTTTATTGATTGATGATAATAATGCTAAAAAGATGGAAGGTGTTTTACTGGCCCTTTCTCAACATAAAAATATTGAAGTTAAATTATTTAACCCATACCGTTTTCGTAAATACCGTGCGATGGATATGCTATTAGACTTAAAGCGTATCAATCATCGTATGCATAATAAGAGTTTTATTGCCGATAATCAGGTTGCGCTTATTGGTGGGCGTAATATGACAAATCAGTATTATAACGTTAGTGATAGTTATCAATTCTCTGATGTCGATGTCATGTTAGTCGGTGCTGCTGTTGATGACATCGTAAATTCTTTTGATGACTACTGGAATCATGAATATGCATACTCAGTCCAGAGTATTGTCAGTGCTCAACAACACCGTTTACGATATGAAAGTTTGAAAGAACAACTAGATGCTCACTATCAACAAGCCACTGTTCAAAACTTTCTCAATTTAACGTCTAGATCGCATGCTTTTGATAAATGGTTAGACCATAACATTCAGTTTGACTGGGTGAAGGCAGAGGTTGTAAAAGACTCCCCTGATAAAATTAAGTCAAAAGCAAAAAAAGAAGAGCATTTGAATTTCCAATTGATTAATCATTTGGAAAAACCAGAAAGCAATGTTGATTTGATTTCTGCTTATTTTATTCCTGAAAAGCAAGGCGCTAAAATTTTAAGTACCCTCGCCAAAGAAGGGGTAGAAGTTCGTGTTTTAACAAATTCATTTAAAGCCAATGATGTTGCTGTGGTTCATGCATTTTATGGTCGTTACCGAAAAGAGCTTTTGAAAAACGGCGTACAACTTTATGAGTTTTTACCAACTCCTGATAAACGTAATTTAAATAAAAATACGGATGAGTTGGCAACCAAAGCAAAAGTAAACATGAAAGGTTTAAGTCGCTCAAGTTTACATACTAAACTCATGGCTTTAGATGAACAGGTTTTTATTGGATCATTTAATTTTGACCCACGTTCAGCCTATTTAAATACTGAAATTGGTGTAATTTTAGATAGCCCATCACTGGCTAAAACAATTCACCATACGATGGATGAAAATTTAAATAAGTATGCTTATAAATTAAAACTAGATCCGAATAATAATATTTATTGGCAACAAGAAACTTCAAAAGGCCCTGTCATTTATAGAAAAGAGCCAGAAATGAAATGGTGGCAAAAGGCAGGCATGAAGTTTCTTTCATGGCTGCCTCTCGAAGGTTTTATGTAATTAACTTTTTGGCTTAAGTACTTTTTGATGTAATTGAGCCAAACCTTCTACCATTTTTTGTTGGACTTCTTGAGTTAAACTTTTTACATCATGTCCTTCTACCGAGATAGGAGGCAATGTTAATAAATGAGCCGTTACTTTCGGCATTTCTAGCACACGCTGAATATGCTCAACAAAAGACATCTCCCCAATAAATGGTGCAACGGTATCTAATTCGCCATGACGATTTACATAACAGATTAAACATACCTGTACCGGACGCTCTGCTTCAATAGCAGCTCCAAGTAAACGACCATGAACTTTTTTAACAGAATGACCATCTGTAGTAGTCGCTTCTGGGAAGAATAAAACTGGAATATTTTGTTTTAAGAACCCAGCAATTTGCTCTCTAATTCTAATAGAGTCACCAGACCCACGCTTAATAAATAAAGTGCCACCGCCTTTTGCTAAGTTGCCAAGAATAGGCCAATTTTCTATTTCGGCTTTCGCTAAAAAGAATACACGCGCACCTGAACCTAAAACAGCAATATCAAGCCAAGATATATGATTACTTACCCATAAAGCCGGTTCTCTCGGAATGGTGCCATGCACTTGAACATCGAGGTTAAAGACTTTACATAAACGGCGGCAAAAATATTGGACGTATCGTGTGTTAACAGGGTTATTTGGATCTTTATAAAGTCCATGACGATAAACTAAGTAAAAACCTTCACTGATTGCCGCTGTCGCTGAAGTAACTTTTTTCCCGTATAAACCTATTTTTGAAAATTTCTTTAATGTTGAATTCACTATACTTTGCGTTTGAGCCATAAAATTTCACTAACGATCAATCATTGTTATCCCCATCTCGAGCCATTCTATACGTTTCGGAATAAACTTGCATCGCTATGCGATATAAGCAAATAAAAAATAAAATGTATGTAGATAATCTAAAGGATAAGAGCAAACCCTTTCCCCTTTTACTCAAGTTTCTACTAGAATAAAGTTTTAGCCTTTTCAGGATTTATAACCACGTGGAATATGTTGATCGGCATCAAGGCGGTGAACGCACAATATTAGTGAGTGTGTCTGTACAATTATTAGATGATCTGGATGCCGAAGAGTTTGCTCTACTTGCACAGTCTGCTGGTGCAGATATTCTTGAACACATTAAAGTGCAACGTAATAAGCCAAATCCTAAGTTTTTTATTGGTTCCGGTAAAGTCGATGAAATTGCAGAACAAGTTCGTGATTTAGAAGCAGGGCTGGTTATTTTTGATCATGCTTTAACACCTGCTCAAGAACGAAATTTAGAAAGAATATTAAAATGCCGAGTCATTGACCGTACTGGTTTAATTCTAGATATTTTTGCGCTGCGTGCCCGCACCCATGAGGGTAAATTACAAGTCGAGCTTGCTCAGCTTAAACATTTATCAACTCGCCTGATTCGTGGTTGGTCTGCTGACTTTGAACAACAAAAAGGTGGTATTGGCTTACGTGGTCCCGGTGAAACCCAACTCGAAACAGACCGTCGCCTCATTCGTGTGCGTATTACACAATTAAAAGATAAGTTAGATAAAGTTCATCAAACTCGTATACAAGGGCGGGCGGCAAGACAAAAAGCTTCAATCCCAACCGTATCCTTAGTAGGTTATACCAATGCGGGTAAATCCACATTATTTAATATTTTAGCAAAAAGCGATGTGTATGCAGCCGACCAACTGTTTGCAACTCTTGATCCAACCTTACGTCGTTTAGAATGGGATGGTATTGGTACTGTTGTGCTTGCAGATACTGTAGGTTTTGTGCGAAACCTACAACATGATCTAGTTGAATCTTTTAAAGCAACTTTAGAAGAAACGCTTGAAGCCACCCTACTTTTACATGTCATTGACAGCAGTAGCCATGACATGCTTGATCAGATTGAAGCTGTTGAAGGGGTTTTAAAAGAAATTGGAGCAGATTCACCTGTCCTTCGTGTCTACAACAAAATCGATTTAAGTGGTGAAGAGGCTAAAATTATTTATTCACAGCCTCATGTTCCTGATCGTGTGTATGTTTCAGCACATTCAGGTTTAGGGCTAGATTTACTACGCCAAGCAGTCCAAGAATGTTTAATGGGGCAACTTCAACAATTCTCATTAAAACTTAAACCTGCTTATGGCAAATTGCGTACCCAGCTTTATACTTTAAACGTGATCGAATCTGAACATTATGATGATGAAGGAATTTTACATATTGATATACGAATTGCACCTCATAAGCTTGAGCAGTTAATTCGTCAAGCCAAACTCCCTATCGACGAGATATTGGGTGACCGGGCGAGTCAGTTTAAAAGACCATTGGAAGAGTTTGAAATCAAGCACTAGATCAGTTAAAACTTGATAAGTACACTTTTAGAGATAAAAAATATGGATAAGATCAAAAGTATAGATTGGGCAGCATGGGTAGGAACTTTTCTACTTATTATCGGTTTCCGTGAAGGCTCAGTCGTCGTTATGCGTGCTTTTGGTCATCCAGAATTAGGTAACTTAGTTGGTTTAATTAGTTTACTCATCATCTTACTCATTTGGCGCAAGTTTAAGAAAATCCCCTTAAGACTTGTCGACACCAATAATAAAATTATGAAAGAAAGTGGTTTTGCTTTTTTACCTATTTGTGCAGGTTCATTAATTATGCTGGTACATATGGGTAAAGAAATTCCTTTGTTTCTCTTCGTATTAGTGGTGAGCACCCTTATACCCTTGTGGGTCTATGCAAAAATGGCCAAACATTGGTTATAAGGAGAATAAAATGTTTATGATTTTATATGGATTTTTGATTACGCTAGTTGGCTATCTTTGTGCAAAACCTTTAAACCGTCGTTTCCCTCAAGTGCCTCTTTTAGTTTTTGGTATGTTCATTGTGATTGGTTTATTGTCAATCTTGAAAGTTCCTTATGAAGAATATCGTCTTTACGTAAATGATTTATTTAGCCATTTATTAGGATATGTCACAGTTGCTTTAGCTATACCATTAGCTGCGATGCGTTATGACGACTTACCTCTTAAATCGGTTATTGGCATTTTATGCTTTGCGAGTATTAGTGCTGTTGCTTTACCAATGGGACTTGCTTATTTATTGCATATGTCTGAGCCTACTATTTTGGCTTTTGCTACACGCGCCGTAACTACACCTATTGCTTTAAATATCGCGACTTTGTTACATGCTCCAGAAACTTTAGTCACTCTGATCGTGATTTTATCTGGCGTTATTGGTGCAGCATTTTCACCATTTTTACTTAAGCATATTCATGATGAAAGAGCATCAGGTTTAGCTTTAGGCTTAGCTGCCCATGCAATTGGAACTGCTCAAGCTTGGCAGCGTGGCCCTGTTGCGGGTCGTTATGCTGCATTTGGTATGGCCTTAAATGGGGTATTTACTGCAATCTGGCTACCAACCTTCATGTTATCTTTTGGAATACATTGATTAAAAAGTAGTTTAAATAAACATTGAACCCGTTATTAATTAGAAATAAGATGGACTTTCAAATCTAAAAGGATTTTTTGATTATGGGGAAATTTTTTGTTGGAGCTTTGCTCCTATTGGGAATGAATACTGCTACTTTTGCAGCCGATATTACCGGTCTTTGGCAAACAATTGACGATAAAACTGGCACACCTAAGGCTCACGTAGAAATACGTAAAGAGGCGAATGGTACGTATGCAGGAAAAGTTGTAAAAATCACACCGCGTCCGGGTTATACACCAAAAGAAATTTGTGATAACTGTCCAGCGCCTTATACCAATAAGCATATTGTAGGTTTGGATATTGCGACTGGCTTAAAACAAGTTGATAGTACAACCTATACCGGAGGAAAAATTCTAGATCCAAATACTGGTAAAGTTTACGGATTAAAAGCCAAACTCAGTGCAAATGGTAACCGTCTACATATGCGCGGTTATCTTGGAGTTTCTGCTTTAGGCCGCAATCAAATCTGGATTCGACTAGAATAATTTTCGAAAATAAAAAAGCCGCTTTTGCGGCTTTTTTTATTACATCACAGGGTTAACTACTGAAAATATTTGCTGATCTTCAAGACGGTAAGCAATTAAGTTCTTACCCCACACACAACCACCATCAACATTTTGAATATGATCACTAATAGTTCTGCCTTCTAAAGCAGCCCAATGTCCAAAAAATATTTGATGTGTCTGTGCAGCTTTACTTGGAAATTCAAACCAAGGTAAATAACCTTCCGGCATTGGTGCATCTAAAGTATCTTTAAAACTAAATTCCAAAGTACCTTCTGCATTGGTCAAACGCATACGTGTTAAATAATTAGTAATGCAGCGTAGACGGTCATTACCAGTTAAGTCATCTTTCCAAAGATCCGGTTTCCAACCATACATTTCAGCCAAAAAAGCATCTAGCACAGACAGATCATCATCTGCTAATACCGCTTCAACTTCTTTCGCTACCGCAGCCGTTTTTGATGCACTCCAAATACAAGGTATACCAGCATGCGTTAGCACAGTTTGTTCATTTGGAAATAAACATAATGGTTGTTTACGCAGCCAGTCGATGAGTTCATCACCATCCACAGCATCAATAACGTCCTGCGTACGATCTTTTTCTTTAATTTCTTTAAGACCACGAGCACAAGCAATGAGTGTTAAGTCATGATTACCCAATACTGTAGCGGCAGCCCCTCGATCGGCTAGTTTCTTAATGAAACGCAGTGCACCTACCGAGTTCTCCCCACGTGCAACCAAATCACCAGCAAACCAAATAAAATCCTGATCAGGATCAAAACGTATTTCTTTTAGTAATGCTTTGAGTGCTTCAAAACAACCTTGCACATCTCCAATTATATAGTTATAACGCTTGGTCATTTATGCCACCATTTGATCTGCCAAAGCTACGAACTCAGCAAGTGTCAAAGTTTCTGGACGAGCCATTGGATCGACTCCTGCTTTTTCGAAGCCATCTTCAGCTAACATACCTTTAAGACTATTTCTTAGAGTTTTACGACGTTGAGTAAATACGTGTGCAACCAAACGAGCTAAAGCTTTCTCATCTTTCGCAACAATCGGTTTTTGTTCGTAAGGAACTAAACGGAATACAGCACTGGTCACTTTTGGTGGTGGATTAAATGCGCCGGCAGGTACTTCAAATAAAAATGTAGGCTGGCAATAATATTGAATCATTACCGATAAACGGCCATATTCTTTTGTATTTGGCTCAGCAGTAATACGTTCTACCACTTCTTTTTGCAACATGAAATGCATGTCTTTAACTTGACTACCAAATTCCAAGAGATGAAAAAGTAATGGTGTAGAAATGTTATAAGGCAAATTACCAACAACGCGTAATGGGCGGCCATCTTTTACAAGTTGGCTAAAATCATATTTTAATGCATCAGCTTCTACGATAGTTAAACGTTCTGGATGTGGTACACGTTCTGGTAAGCCTGCTGCTAAGTCACGGTCTAACTCAACTACAGTTAAAGCTTCACACTCTCCAATTAAAGGAGAGGTTAAAGCAGCCAAACCTGGTCCAATTTCAACAATATTGTCGCCTGGACGCGGATTAACAGAGCGTACAATTTTGGCAATGACTCGCTGATCATGTAAGAAGTTTTGACCAAAACGTTTACGAGCTTTATGCCCTTCATCTTTCGGGTTTAGGGCATTAATTTGATACATAGAACATTTCCAACATGAAAAATTTAACTCGCTGCCAACGATAAAGCTAAATCGACAGCGACATTTAAACTTGAGCTTTTTGCCAAACCTGTCCCAGCTAAAGACAGAGCAGTACCATGATCGACTGAAGTTCGAATAAACGGTAAGCCCAATGTGATATTAATTGCTTCACCAAAACCTTGTGATTTTAGCACAGGTAAACCTTGATCATGGTACATGGCAAGAACAGCATCGGTATTTTTAAGGTGATCAGGAGTGAATAAAGTATCTGCTGGCATACTTAAACTGATTTTAATGCCTTGAGAGCGGTAAGTTTCAAGAACCGGATTAATCGTATCAATCTCTTCATGTCCCAAGTAACCATCTTCACCTGCATGAGGGTTTAATCCACACACTAATACTCTTGGATCATTAATTTTAAACTTGGTTTTTAAGTCATGAAGTAAAATGTCTATCACTTGATGTAAGCGTTGTTTGGTAATTGCATCGGCTACCTCTCTTAAAGGCAAATGTGTAGTCGCTAAAGCTACCCGCAAGTTTTTTGTTGCGAGCATCATGACAACACGCTCTACACCAGCGAACTCTTGATAATATTCAGTGTGACCACTAAATAACATACCTGCATCATTAATGACCGATTTTTGTACCGGCGCAGTAGCCACACCTACACTTTTACCTGACATTGCATAATCAGCTGAGCGACGTAATTGTTCTAATACATAAGCTGCATTAGCTGGGTTTAATTGGCCATCGATGACTTCTGTTTTTAACGCGACGTGCTCTATATAAAGTTCGCCTTGCAAACATGATTCAGCTTGCCCTGTATACTCTAAAAACTTAATGTCCATGCCTAGCTTTTGAGCACGTTGTTGCAATAAATTTCGGTCAGCCAAAACAACAATCGGACGCTCATCAA
Source organism: Acinetobacter sp. 1130196 (assembly GCF_000588095.1). Classification (NCBI taxonomy): domain Bacteria; kingdom Pseudomonadati; phylum Pseudomonadota; class Gammaproteobacteria; order Moraxellales; family Moraxellaceae; genus Acinetobacter; species Acinetobacter sp. 1130196. The sequence goes on from NZ_JFWX01000057.1 coordinate 17,364, forward strand.
TGCGTTCCGCCAGACTTAAGCAAATATCTGGACCAATACCAGCAGGCTCACCGGAAGTGATATATAAAGGCAGCACAATCACCCCAGACATATAACAAGAATTTGTTTCATTTTAACATATCTGCCATTCATCAGTTTATGTATTAAATTATCTAACTTAAACTGGATTTTTCTTGTGACTTTGAGCAAACTCGTTTAGAATGCTCGCTCCTTTTGTTTGGACAGATTCCATAGTCCAAACCAACTATAATAGGTAGTGGTTTAATGAAAACTCTCAGCGCTAAGCCAGCTGAAGTTCAACATGACTGGTATGTTGTTGATGCTTCTGGCAAAACTTTAGGTCGCCTTGCGACTGAAATCGCTCGTCGTTTACGCGGTAAGCATAAAACTTCTTATACTCCTCACGTTGACACTGGCGATTACATCGTTGTGATTAATGCTGAACAAATTCAAGTGACTGGTAACAAATCACTTGATAAGAAATATTATCGCCATACTGGTTTCCCTGGTGGTATCCGTGAGACTAACTTCGAGAAGTTAATTGCTCACAAACCTGAAGCTGTTCTTGAAAAAGCGGTTAAAGGCATGTTACCAAAAGGTCCTCTTGGTTATGCAATGATCAAAAAAATGAAAGTGTACGCTGGTACTGAGCATCCTCATGCTGCTCAACAGCCACAAGTTTTGGACATCTAAGGGATACAGCACATGGCTACTAATTATGGTACAGGTCGCCGTAAGACCGCAACTGCACGTGTTTTCTTGTCAGCTGGTACAGGTAAACTCGTTATCAACAACCGTACTTTAGAGCAATATTTCGGTCGTGAAACTGCTCGTATGGTTGTTCGTCAACCTTTAGAACTTTTAGAAGTTACTGAAAAGTTTGACCTTTACATCACTGTTAAAGGTGGTGGTATCGGTGGTCAAGCTGGCGCGATCCGTCACGGTATTACTCGTGCGCTTATCGCTGCTGACGAAACTTTAAAACCTGTTCTACGTCAAGCTGGTTTCGTTACTCGTGATGCTCGTGAAGTTGAACGTAAGAAACTTGGTTTACGTAAAGCTCGTAAACGTCCTCAATTCTCTAAACGTTAATTCGTTTACCGAATCGGACAAAAAGCCTTGGTTATCCCAAGGCTTTTTTATTACTTATTCATTTTAAGCATGAGCGAAACAGATAAATATATGAAACTCTATCTATGGCACCGTGATTTCCACTCATATTTTTAGTATTCTAACCGATTCACACAACCATACTTTGTGATATGTCGGTCGAAAACACTTCAATTCAGGGAATTACCCTTTACAGCCATGCTGATGATTTCCGTTCTCACTGGATCCGTTTTTTATTGGCAGAAAAGCAAATTAAATATCAATTGATCGTAACTGATCATGAAGATGAGGATTTAGCGAGTCTAAACCCTTATAACCAATTACCAATGCTACTTGAGCAAAACCTCAAATTATTTTCCGCTCCAATTATTGCTGAATATCTCGATGATCGATATCGTCAGAGCAAGCTTTACGCTGATGCTCCTATGGCACGTGCAGAACAACGGCAATACATTTGGCGCCTTGAAAATGATTGGTTTAAATTGGCCGATCATATGCTCAAACATGCAGATACTTTAAATGTAGAACAAAAGCAAAAAGCGCAAAAAGAATTACGTGATACCTTAATTTCTCTTACTCCCCTATTTCAGCATTTCCCTTATTTTATGTCCGAAAATTTTTCAATTTTGGATTGTATGCTCGCCCCAATTTTTGTGCGGCTTAATAGCATGGGAATTAATTTACCAAAGCAGCAGTGTCGGCCTATATTTTTGTACTGTAAACGTATCTTTAGCCGCCCTTCTTTTGTTAAATCAATGACGCCCCAAGAGAAAACCCGTTACAATGAACAATTAAATATGGAATAGTGTGATATGTCTGAGCAAACTATTGAATTAACCCCTACACGTCCTTATCTTGCTCGCGCAATCTATGAATGGATTTGCGACAATCAACTCACCCCTTATTTACTCGTTGATGCAACACAACCACATACGGATGTACCACAACAATTTGTGAAAGATGGCCAAATTGTTTTAAATATTGTGCCCCATGCTGTACATCAACTGCTTATTAGCAATGATGCCGTAACCTTTTCAGCACGTTTTGGCGGTGTTTCTAAAGATATTTATGTCCCTATCCAAGCTGTTTTGGGTATTTATGCACGTGAAAATGGACAAGGTTTATTCTTTGATCCAGAAGAATATGCCAATGTAGCGCCTGTAGAAAATACGCTAGACTCTGAAGCACAAGAAACAAGTGAACCAACCAAGAAAAAGCCAACATTAAGAATTTTAGATTAATTTTAGAGGAATAAAGTATGGCATTTGATTTAGTCCAATACTTTGCTGAGCAAATAAAAATTCAAAAGCCTCAGCTTTTAAATCAATATCCAGCCAATGAGAAAAATAAGCTGATTGATGAAGTGAATGTGCTCACTCTTGGAAAGTTAATTAGCTTATGGCGTCAAGACGACAATAAAATTTACAATGAAATCAAAACAGCCGATCCATTATATATTCAAGAAATAGCGCGTCATTTAACAACTTCTAAGCACAATCAGTCGATTTTAAAAAATGCCGAACTTGAGCAAAGTATTTCAGAAATTTTGACCTTACAGTTAACAGAGCTGAATCAACTTGATGAAACTGGAGGTTTCGGACAGAATGGTTTAAAAGAGCTCATTTTAGGGCAAGTTGAACATTTATCAGGTCAGGCTGAGGATTGGGTTTGGTCAACAAACCACCTAACAGAGCTCATTGGTTCTAAACCTGTTGAACAAGAAGAGCTATCATTGGATGCAACAATGAAGGAGTTTAACCAAATGGTTCACCAAGCCCAACCGCATCATGAAGAATTACACATCGAAGAGCAACCTATCGAAACTTTTATTCCGGCATGGTCAAAAGTTATCGCACCTCTTGTTGCTTTAGCTATTTTAGGTTACCTATATTGTATTTATACACATCTTATTTAATTTTATTATAATTATTTAAAAGAGGAACTTATAGTTCCTCTTTTCTATTTAAACAAACATAATTTATCAACAAATATTGTTTTAACATTCTATTACAATTATTAAAATTAATAATAGAAATTATATAATGCAAACATGAGCACAGTATTAAATGTTTAATGTAAAAACAATCTTATAATATTTTTTATAAGATGACATTTTTGGTCACTTATTTACTAAAACAACAATTTTGAAATTTATTTGATTTATTGACTTCAACTTGAGTAAAAATATAATGATTTTTAACTACTTTTAAGGAAAAAGTAGTAATTATAACTTTATAATCCTGAGAGATAAAAAAATGGCTAAACTTTCTTTAGATAGCTGGCAGAGTAAAACTTGAAGTGCGACATAAACCACCTAATTAATTTAAAGGGTTTATGGAGTATATAAAATTGTCATACCATCATCTTAACTTTGAAGATCGTACTGCATTAATGCTTGAGTCAAGAAAAGAAGGCTTTTCAGCCAGAAAATTTGCTGAACTCATTAAAAGACATCCTAGTACGATCTATCGTGAGCTTAAAAGAAATAGCATCAATGACGTTTATCAAGCTCGATATGCTTCTGATAACACCTTCGCTAGACGTAGACGTGGTCACAGAAAACTCAAAATCGATTCAATCCTCTGGAAATTTATT
>NZ_JFWX01000058.1:0-20791 GCF_000588095.1 Acinetobacter sp. 1130196
GTTTTTCAGATTCTGAATTCCAGCGCTTGGTTGGTGTACCTCGACCAGTTTTTAGTGAAATGATCGAAGTTTTAAAAGAAGTAGAATCACTTAAAAAGAAATCTGGGCGTCCTCATACTTTAGCTATAGAGGATCAATTATTATTAACACTCAATTACTTACGGAATTACAGCACTCAATTGGAGTTGGCTGCAAATTACCATATCGCTGAAAGTAATGTGAATCGAACCATTAAAAAGGTTGAAGATGCATTGATGAAATCAAGACGGTTTACTCTGCCAAAACGAAGCATTACCACAGCAGACGAACAGTTTAACTGGGTCATTATTGATGCGACAGAATGTTCAATAGAACGTCCGAAAAAAAAATCAGAGTAAGTTCTACAGTGGTAAAAAGAAGAAACATACGCTAAAAGCACAAGTGATCTATCATCCGAACAGCAAACAAATCATAGGGCTAGATATATCGAATGGCAGTCAGCATGACATTAAATTGGCAAGAAGAACGGTTAAAAAATTCAAACATTGTAAATATGTTATGACCGATTTAGGGTACTACGGATTAGAGCAAGATGGCTTTAAATTATTGATGCCAATAAAGAAAAAGAAGAATTTACCCTTATTTGATGTTGAGAAAAAGTACAATAAAATGATTGGAAAAATACGAGTTGTGATCGAACATATTAATAGTCAATTGAAAACATTTAGAATATTAAGTGAACGCTATCGAAATAGACGGAAAAGATTCGGTTTACGCATTAACTTAATCGCTGCACTGGTAAATCGGATGAACTTGCAATAACGACTTTCGCAAGAGGTCTATACATTACAAAAAGACTATGTTTACTTATTTAAAATTCTTTTTCAAAAGACCATTAAAAAACAAGATTAAATACCCACCCATACTTTATAAAAATGACTAAAAATCAAAAAAAACAAATATCACTCTTTAAATAAAAATTAGTCAATATTTATTCAAATACAATCATTTATAGACTGTATAAAATTGAACACTATTTATTCTTATTTAAATAGGTCAAATGACCTATTTAAACTATTTCTAAAGAAAAGGAATTAAGTCGCTCGACCTATTTTTTAATTTTAGATTGGGTCGCCTGACCTAAATTATAAAAATATAGGTCATATGACCTATATTTAGTTTAATAGAATTTAAATATTTTATTTATATTTTTCTAATTTCATGGTTTAGAATGCCTTTTTTAAATAGTACTTACAGGCTGGATAATGATCAAAATTGATACCTTTGATACTATACAAATAAAGAAGTCCTTTACTACACTAAAAGGGCAAGAAAGAATAAAGCAAATCTTAAAAAATGCTGAAATAGTTTTTCTTACGAAAGGTTATTCTGGTTTTAGTATGAGAGGAGTTGCCACCCAATCTAATATTAGTTTAAGTACCCTACAGCATTATTTTAAAAACAAAGATCTTTTATTAAAAGCTTTACTTAATAAATTAATTTGTGACTACATACAGCGGATTGAAATTTTAATTAATTTAAATGTGAATGAACCTCCTTTACATCGGTTTATGAATATTATCACCAATATAATGTATGAAATAGAACAACCGATCATTACTCATACATTTAAAGAGGTGTTTTCTATTTCAGACCATCTCCCCTATGTTTACGATTTTTTGTCAATGATACAAAAGTATAATTTCGAACTGATATATAAAATTATACTTCCCATTCATAGTGAAATATCTTCAGAAGAATATAAAGAAAGAGCTATTATTATAATTACCCAACTTAATGGATATTTAGTTCAACATTCAAATAAAAACACAGATGAATGTTATAAAGAATTTCTAAGAAATATAATTTTAAAAAATATATCAAGATTAGTGAGTGAACCATAAATTTAGAAACATAGGAGCACTTCTCCTATGTTTTTAATATAAAATCTTCCTATCTTATTCCTACATTACTGTTAAAAAATAACCATAAGAAATGATTAAAAAATAAGCTTATCTTATTTTCTGTTGAAGAATAAATTAAATCAAAACATAATAGTCGCAATGATCAAAATTGAAATTTCAAACTTTTAGAGAATCTTAATGAATAATGCTAAAGCATTAAAATTTATAAGCTTTGTGCTCGCTTTCTTATGGATTTATCAAGGACTTGTTCCTAAACTAATTTTTATTAACTCTGATGAAATTTTTGTCTGGCAAACGATAGGACTTTCTTTTGATTATGCAAAACTTGCAGGTCGTGGCAGTGGTATAGCTGAAGTGATTTTTGGTTTATTATTTCTTTTCTCTCCTCACAAATATATTCATTATTTAAGTATTTTAGGATTATTGGGTTTACTGCTGTTAATTGGTTTTTTAATACCCTCTACACTTATTTCACCTTATAACCCTATCGTAATGAATATTTCGATGATAAGTTTATCGATTATTTATCTGCTTTTATTAAAAGAGCAAACCGCTCATTTATGAAAAATTGCTCAATAGCTTTGAGTTTTAAAAATTTATAGAGATTTCAATGAGTTTATCTAACTGTGAAGCTGGTTGTGTAGTCATCACTGGAAGTACAAAGGGTATTGGTTTAGCACTTGCCCATGCTTTTTTAGATCTTGGTTGTTCCGTTGTAATAGCGGGACGAAATGTTGAGCATCTTAACCATGCCCTATCCTATTTAGAAACTCATTTCAATAAAGAGAAATTTATTGGTTTATGCTGCAATGTGACACAAATTGCTGATGTACAAACACTGTGGGATCGAGCAATTCAGCATTTTGGGCAAGTTAATGTATGGATTAATAATGCAGGTAGCTGCCACCCTACAAAAGAGTTCATTGACCTTCAACCAGATGAATTGAAAACAACCATATCGACTAATATTTTAGGCACAATGCTCGGTTCGCAAGTAGCTCTAAAAGGCATGCTTAAACAAGGTTATGGCCAAATCTTTAACATGGAAGGTTGGGGAAGCAATGGCGAATGGAGTGCTGGAATGACTGCCTACGCGACAACTAAACGGGCGGTAAGTTATTTTAGTAAAGCGCTTTATAAAGAGACTAAGTCGACTCCTATCTTAACTGGTACTCTTAGCCCCGGCATGGTGGCAACCGACTTGTTAGTTTCATCTTGGACCCATGGCAATATACAAAACTGGAAAAAGATGAAACGCTTATTCTTCTTTGTAATTGACCCACCTGAAGTTGTTTGTGCGTATTTAGCAAAACAAATTATTCAAAATAAAAAAGCTAACCGTCGAATCGCATGGATAACACCTTGGAAACTTTTCCTTAGATTTTTACAGCCTTACTACTGGCGCAGAAATCCTGTTAAAGGCACAGCCTTAGAGCATCTCTAGGTTAACTTAATATGATTAGCCATTTAACTTACTAAAGTAAGACGGTTTAATTGGTAAATGGAGGGAGTTCGTTGTTAGGTACTTCCTCCTATAGAAAAGCTCAGTAAAAGTTCTTTTAAAGCCATTACTAAGCGTTATAACTAATCAGTTCCCTCATTTTCTGAGGCATTATCTTTATTTAGAATACGTCCTTCCCGCTTTGGTCGAATCAATGGTGCAGTTGGTCTTGGATGATAAGTATGGGTATATTGCATACCTACTCCTGCATTTACGTCATCTGCTGCGATTTCAGTCTCAAAGCGTTCATTATCAAGATCGCGTATTTCCTCGGTAATTCTTTCAACTTCGTCTTCATCTACACCAAGTTCTTGTAAAATCACTCCACCAAACTTAATCGCAGATTCAAACGTTTCACGGATCATAAAGTCTACTTTTTGTTTGACTAAATGCAGTGAATGCTCACGGTCATATGAACGGACTAATAATTTTGCCAAAGGAAATTCGTGAGTAACCAATTCAACAATTCGATTAGTCGTTTCCTTACTATCTACACACACCACAATCGCCTGTGCTGTTGCAGCACCGGAAGCATGTAAAATATCTAGGCGACAGCCATCCCCATAATAAATTTTAAAACCAAACTTTTCAGCATTTCGAATCATGTCGGTATTATTATCAATAATGGTGACATCTACACCTCTTGCCAACAGTAATTGACTGGTGACCTGCCCAAAGCGCCCGAAGCCAATCATTAAAACACTACCGCTTAGTCCATCAGCAATATTGATGTCTTCCAATGAAACCTTTGCTTTAGCTTGAGTAAATCGTTTAAAAATAATACCGACAATTGGAGTCAATACCATTGAAAGTACAACAATCGCAGTTAAGTTAGATTTAACCGTACTATCAATAACTTGGGCACTTAATGCAGCAGAGAAAAGCACAAAGGCAAACTCTCCCCCTTGAGCCATCAGTAAAGCGCGGTCTAATGCTTCTGTATGAGGACTTTTGGTTACTCGAGCGACAATATAAATCATGAGCGCTTTAACAAACATCAGGGCCACTACGCCACTTACAATGAGTTGCCAGTTTTGAGCAACCACTGATAAGTCCAGTGACATACCCACGCCAAGGAAAAAGAGACCCAGTAAAATTCCTCGGAATGGCTCAATATCGGCTTCAATTTGATGTCTAAACGTTGATTCAGATAAAAGTACACCCGCCAAGAAAGCTCCCATTGCCATAGTCAAACCACTGACTTGCATGAGCAATGCCGCACCCAACACAACCAGTAAAGCTGCGGCCGTCATGACTTCTCGCGCTTTAGCAGCGGCCAAGAGTCTAAATAACGGATTAAGTAACCAATAGCCTGCCGCAATGAGACCTGCAATTGCCAGTAAACCAATTCCAATGTTTTCCAGACGTACAGATGTGCTTTCGACTACATGATTTGGTGCCATAAAAGCAACAATAGCCAGTAGTGGCACAATTAATAAATCTTCAAAAAGTAAGATGGCTACAATTTTTTGCCCACGTGGTTGAGTCAAGTCACCCCGATCGCCCAATAACTGCATCACAATCGCAGTCGAGGTTAGTACAAACCCTGCAGCACCAATAAAAGCGACTTGCCATGTGAAACCAAACAATAGCCCTACGCCAGTCAAAGCTAACGCACAAATAATGATCTGCAACGTACCAAGACCAAAAATTTCACGTCTAAGGCTCCACAAATGTGATGGTTGCATTTCCAAACCAATCACAAAGAGATACATCACTATTCCCAACTCGGCAATATGTAAAATTGCTGTGGAATCTTGAAAAAAAGCAAAACCAAATGGGCCAATAATCAGTCCTGCGATTAAATAACCTAATACTGAACCCAAACCAATGCGTTTAAAAATAGGGACTGCAATGACAGCAGCTGCCAATAACACTACTGGAGCAACTAAGCTTATTGAATGTGCTTCTGAGCTCATACATTTCTCATTTTATTTATCTGCAATTTATTCTATGTGAAACTTGGTGTAAGGGCGATTACTAGTTTTGAGAAAAAGCATCCTAAAAATAAAATGGCTTAAATCATCGGGAAATAAAAATTGAGCCTATACAGGGAAAGAAATATTCATAAACAAACACCCATAAAAAAAGCCCTGACGGGCTTTTTTTATTTTATTAAACGATGAACTTCAACATGAGCTGAATCACTGTCGCATTAATTAAATCGACAAAGAATGCACCACAAAGCGGAACGATTAAAAATGCCTTATGTGATGGACCATACATATTAGTAATCGCCTGCATATTTGCTACGGCTGTTGGTGTTGCACCCATACCGAAACCACAATGACCTGCTGCCAATACTGCCGCATCGTAATTTTTACCCATTACTCGGAAAGTTACGAATGCTGCATATAAAGCCATAGTCAGTGTTTGAGCACCCAAAATAACCACAAGCGGACCAGCTAAGTCGGCAAGTTGCCAAAGCTTTAATGAAAGCAATGCCATTGCTAAATAAAGTGATAAAGATGCATTACCAAACACATCAATCGCGCGGTCGAAAATATCAATTTTCAATACACTTTCTAAAATATTTCTTAAGATTACACCGCCACCAAGTGCCCAAACGAAAGTTGGTAACTCAAACCATGTTCCTTTACTAAAGCCCGTCATAAATTCAGCAAACGCTAAACACGCTGCAAACATACCAAGTGTGGTAATTGCATTATCGGCAGTAATTAAACGAACTTGATGCGGGTTTTCAAACGGCGCGAGATCATCTGAATTTTGTTCAAGATGCGTATCACGATGGTGAATCTCCGCATTAGTTTTTGGTTGAGCAAGACTATAACGGTTAATAAGTAATTTGGCTAAAGGGCCACCAATCACACCGCCAATAATCAAACCAAAAGTCGCACTCGCCATACCTAGGGCTAAAGCACCTTGAATACCATGCTGACTTTCTAAGATTTCACCCCACGCACCTGCTGTACCATGACCACCAGTTAAAGTAATTGAACCTGCAATTAAACCAATAAGTGGGTCTAAACCCAATAATGTCGCAAGGCTCATACCAACAGCATTTTGCACAACAATAAATGAGGCTACACAAATTAAGAAGATGACTAACGCACTACCACCTTCTTTAAGCTTCATAAAATTGGCACTTAAACCAATTGAAGCAAAGAACACGAGCATAAAGCTGGTTTGTAATTCACTACTAAAAACAATGCTGTACCCCCATAAACTGTGGACAAGCAAAGAAACTACCGCAGCAACCAAACCACCGGCTACAGGTTCAGGGATATTGTAACGTTTTAAAAAATCAATCCGATTAACAAGAAAGCGGCCCAACAATAAAACGATGACCGCCGAAATTAGTGTATAAAAACCATTAAAAACAAATTCCATATATACTACTTTCTAATTACATTTCTAATCGATTGTAAAATAATTATATTTTATTTTTTCATATGTAAAAAAAACACAAATAAACTTTACAAAATTACCCTAGCAATACATTTTTTACTATTCTTAAAAATAGCTTAAATTTTTAAATATTTTATACATAATTGTTAATAAATTCTTATTTAACGATTAATATCAAATACTTAAATAAAATAATTCAAAATTTAAAGATATTTAGGGTTTGATACCTTAAACAGAAAATCCTGTCTTTTAAGTCACTGAACTCATCTGCTATTCCCGTTAATATTCCTCAAAGACCAGCTCGTTATTTGCTCTGGGCAAAATATTTACAGGTTTTATATTCAATGAGTTTATTGCTTAAAGTTCGACAGAATGTTCCACAAGTGAAGTCGATTAAAACGTCACTTAAAAAGCGTGCTGGTCAGAAAATACCTCACATGCTGACCAATGCATCAGATCTGTTTTTTAGAGGCCCTCAAATTGCCTTGTCAGGAAAAACACCTTTTGATGTGATTTATAAGCATGAAATTATGAGTTTACGTCACTATAAAAATGAGGCTGAAGCTCCTATAGCTAAACACAGCGTACCGTTAGTCATCGTTCCACCATTAGCAGTCAACATGCTTATTTACGATTTGTTCCCTACACGCAGCCTTATACGTTACTTTTTAGCTCAAGGTTTTGATGTCTATTTAATCGACTGGGGCGTACCAACCCGACATCAGGCAAAATACAATTTTGGCACCTATATAAAAGTCTTTATGCCTGAAATGTTAAAACAGGTTCGTATACATAGTGGACAACAACAGCTCTCTTTACATGGCTGGAGTTTAGGTGGTGCTCTTTCACTCTGCTATACCGCGTTATTTAAAGATAAAGATATTAAAAATTTGATTATTCTTGCTTCACCTATCGACACCCATAAAGCGGGTTATATGGGTAAACTTTATGGAAGCTTGACCAAACCTGCACAGTGGGTTCGTAAGCACACCCCTTTTCGTATTCGCCAACATGTACCAAGTGAAGTGTTTCATATTCATGGTTGGCAAAACACACTCGGTTTTAAATTAACGGACCCAATTGGCAATTTAAAAACCTATTGGCAGCTTTTAAAAAATCTTGATAACCGAGAATTTATTGTTGACCACGCCACCTCTAGTTCATTTATAGACAATATGCTGGCTTATCCAGGCGGCGTTATGCGTGACATTATTTTACGTTTCTGGATTGATAATGAGCTATCAACAGGTGTCGTTAAGTTTGGCGAACTTACAGCTCATCTAAAAGATATTGATTGTTCAGTGTTAGCCGTGGGTGGCGATACAGACATTATTGTGACCGCCGATGCCGTTAAACCCCTTATGACCTTAATTGGTAGTAAAGATAAAACATTCAAAACCGTACCAGGCGGCCATATGGGGGTGGTTTCAGGTAGCCAAGCTCCTAGTTTTGTTTGGCCTGAAATAAGTAATTGGTTAGCGACCCGTTCAGACTAATACTTTTAAAAGCACGAAAGCCAGCGTAGCCAGTTCTACGCTGCTTAAAATTCAAACTATGCAAAAGCTTTTTATTTGAATAATCCATATGCATGTAATTGCTTATCACACGTTATAAGTACGATTTTATAAAACACAAAGATAATAAAAAATTGCCACTTTATAGTTAACCAATATATTAATTTAGTCATAAAAACATAAATTTTATTTATCACAAAACCATTTTTAAAATAAAAAATTTTATCAAACGTTAAATTTTTCTTAAAATATATCCATTTTATTTAAATAATATTTTTGACTTTTAAGATTATCTACCTAAAGTCGATGTTACTTTTTGTTATTTGTGTAAAGCTCAACTCAACAGGGATTTTACTCAAATATTTGAAATACAATAATTTTAATTTATTATTCATTGTAAAATATGTACATTATTTGAACAATTGTAGGCAATATCTCACAATCATGTAGGTCAAAGCTTACAACACAACTGATTGTTTTTCCTATAATTAATTTCAGTACATATAAGCACTCTTTACTATTAAATAGAAAGCTGAATATTAATAAAGAGATCTGGAGAAAATGATAAAGTCATCTTTATTAATATAAAAACTCTTAATAATAGAAAAAGAATCTCAAAAAATTAATATGTACTATCTTTCCTCTGGAAACAGAGGAAAGATACCTTTTTATAATCTTCAGATAGGGTATAGAAAATGTTTATCGCAAAAAATATATTTGTATATTTACTATCACTGTTAGCTCTATGCTTAATGATTATTTTTTTTAATTACCTAGGAATGAATGAGACGACTAATCTCTTAATTTCTTCGGCACTCTTTGGAATATTTATTACGTGGTACTACAAAGGTAGTGGACTATGTATTGCTCTATTTAGTTTTTTTTACTGGGCAATGTTCGTGATTAGTCAAAGTTTAGAAGTGATATGGATGCTTTCGGTTTCACTGATTGTATATTTAGTGATGACTAAAATTGTACCTAAACTCAAGCACATCCATATCGGTATAACGTCAAATAGTTAGAATGGATTTACTCCCCGATTAACCATTCCAACTTTCCTAACCGTATCAACTTTAGTTTGCTCTGCAATTAATAGTTCATTTAAGAAAAATTTGAGATTTTGCTGATTAAGCAAAATTGGGTTAAAAGTACTTTCTCCCATCTTGAGAAAGAAAGCCTCGATATTTGTATTGCGTTGCACATATTTCATTGACCAACGTTGAAAAGAGTTTTCTTCAATGGAATATGTGCATAACCATTTAACATTGTGGTGCCTTTGATCTTTTTGAATTTTCTCAAATAATCTTTCCACTACCTCTTTTTCGCCTTCTAAACATTGAAAAAATGCATTATCGGCATAATAAAGTACTCCACAAATCTCGTTCAAATCATTGAAATCACGAGCTTCTGTTAGGATATCACGCAAATCTTGTAGCAAATCTTCATTATTTTCATTTCGTTGGCTGGCATAACACAGTCGAACGTTCATAAGACTTCCGTGAAATATAAAATTTCATTATTAATGGAATTTTCAACTTAACACACCTTTAACAGAAATACTTTACATTTCATTATTATAAAAAATTCGTAACCTTTCCTAATTTCAATAAAAAAGCCCGAAACTAGTTCGGGCCATGGTATTTATAACCACATTATTTAACACGTTCAATTTGTAAAACTTCAATTTCGGTGGGCTTAATACGATGTGTGTCAACTTCACCTACAATACGTACTTTATCTCCCACTTTTAATTGCCAACCATTTGCTAAGTCATCATCAACATCAATCACGATGGAACCCGTTTTGTCTTTAAGCTCATAATGGTCGCCAGCAATATGCTTTACGATAGTTCCAGTGAGGGTTACACCTGTTTCATCAGCTAATGTTTTTGCTTTTGAAACAGTGACTACATTTTTTGCAGCTTGATTGAGTATAGCCGGATCAGTTCTTGCAAAGGTTGCACTGCTAACGAATAAAACCAGACTGGTAATTGTGGTTAACACTATTTTTTTCATTAAAATTTCTCCTATTCTTTTATTCATAGTTATCTAAACAATTTCTTAAAATTGTGAGTTTTAGCTTTTGTGATTTTTTGTGTCATCATGTCAGATGTACAATATTATTGTTGGAGAAGCTTTTGGACTGGCTCTTTTTTTAATCATTAAAATAAAAAAAAACCACATCGGGTGATGTGGCAAAAAGATGTAGCTTACTGAACCAAAAAAATAACGTATAACAGAGGATATAAGTCTAGAATAGATATTAATTATTAAAATAAACTTAAGAAAAAAATATTAATTAAAGATTTTCTAAAAATTTAGATAAACCTTCTGGTGCCCTTCCTTCTAATCGACTACTAGTGGTTACTCGAACTAAATTGCTCCATGTAATATTACAACACTGTCTTATCAATTTATTAATGAGGGAAACATCTTCATGACAAGGAACCGGTTCAAAACCACCAACTTGCATATAAACAGCAGCACTAAAACTTAAATTTGCACCATGAATATGATGATGATCCATACAGTCTTGATAATGTGACAAATACTTTTTTTGTTTTATAACAGATAATCGGCTCAAGTCATCTAAAGTCACAATACCGCAAATTGCATCTGTAGGCTGATGCAAAATTTGGCAACGCAACCAGTCTGGACTGACAATACTATCGGCATCGGTACAGGCAAGCCAAGTTGCTCCATTTTGAATAACTTGACGAATACCTAAGTCTCGGGCCTTTCCAACACACGCATAATTACATTCAATCCAGCTTACTCTATAACTTTGTACAATTGAGCGCGACTGGTCTGTACAGCTATCGAGCACAACCATAACCTCAACCTGTTCATCCGGTACTTTTTCTATCGCATCTTGAATTGACTGCAAACAGGCTGGCAAATGCTGTTCTTCATTATGCGCTGGAATCACAACACCTATTTTCATCGTAATTGTTCCCGCTGAGCTATTGACGAAGAATTAACAGTCCAAACATCAACCATAAAGTCTGGATCGTTTAGACTTAAATAATGATGAAATGGAAAATATTGCTGAAAGTTTTGATGAACTTGCTTGGCATTCAATTCAAAATCCTGAATATCATGTCGCCAATGGCAACACAAAATTTCCCCTTCCGGGTTTAAGGCCTGCTTTAATTTTTCAATAAACTCATCTAACTCATCGCATGTGAGGTAATACGCCACTTCGCTAATCACAATTAGGTCAAATTTTTGTTCATAAAAATCTTCAGGTATTTTTCTATTTTCAACAGTCACATGTTCAAATGCTTCTAACCTTTGGGATGCGAGTTGAACGGCCTGCTCAGAGACATCTATACACAATAGACTCGCAGCACGCTGAGCTAGATAAACGCTTAAATGCCCATTTGAACAGCCAATTTCTAAAACTTTTTCATAATGAGGTCGTGTTAATAATGCAAGGCAGATTTGTCTTTTACGGGCTTCGTACCAGTGATAATCATAGCCCCATGGATCATTATTACTATGATACAACTCCTCAAAATACATACGAGAATGAGTCACTCAGATATACCTCATAAGGCATTAAAAGACGGCTAATGGCACTAGAAGACAAAACGGCGGAATTGCCTGTACTTTCATCGGCTTCAATTTGTGTTTTAAATTGCATAACTGCTTGAACTTTTTTATTTAATTGGTTTTCAGTTAAGGCATAAGCTTGTGCTTTGGACCAATCAATACGTGGGTCTAAAGGCTCTGCCCAATGCCATGCCCAAATCAGTACATGCACACATACTAATTGATGCACTTTTGCAAAGGCCTGCACTGTTTTCCCGACGGCCTCATGGTCTGGATGCCCATCAAATGCATAACTACAAATTAAAATATCTTCAGGTTGAACGATTTGGCTGAGCGCTTGATTTAATAGATGAGTCTGTGAGTGAATCTGACCATCCGTAAGGTTTAAAGCAATTCGTTCAGAATGATCTGAGACACCTAAACTATTCAAAGCAGCAAAAGTCTCTTGCGGACGTAATTCGTTTAATTGGTCTGGGCTGTATTTTGTTGAATGGGGATGGCTTTGCGTGCCATTACTGACCGCCACAATAACAAGATGACAATTTTCTTTGACTAGCTGCTGCATTAAACCACCACAGCCAAGCACTTCGTCATCAGGATGCGGAGCGACAATCACCACTCTTTTCGAACGAAACAATTGTAAATTCAGCCCATCTAAAGGATGGGTTTTAAATGCCTCTAGCCACTTAAACTTCGGTGTTCCTTCACCTGAAATTACGCGATCTTCGACTAAGGGATGAGTTAAAGTTCCCATAAGCTTTTCTCCGGCAAACAGAGCTCTGCAATAGACTCATAATCAAAAGCCGCATGGCTCTGACGAATAAAGACAGGCAAATCAGCAATGAGCTGTGAAAATATAGCTTCTTCACAATAAGGACGCGCGCCTAAAGCCTTACCAACAAGTTGAATAACACTCTGGCAGCATTGTTCTGTTTGAGCACGCAATATACGGATTTCTCGCTCATGACTGAGCATAGGTTCTTCATCAATAAGCTTGGCAATATATTGAAAATACTGTTTTGTTACAGAAAGCTGTTGAGCTAATTCCCCTAAATACATTTTTTTAAATGCGTTTGGGCTGAGTTTGCAACTTTCATGTAGGAAGCTAACTAAACGTACCGCCGCACCATACCAACAAGCGGCAACACCAGCCGCACCATGCCAAAATCCGGGACGCTCCAAATAGCGATTTGGCTGACCTATAACTGTAACGGGAGTATTGTCAAAATGTACCTGAGCAGTTTGAGTGCCTTGCATACCAACGGCTTGCCAATGATTTAGGTCAACATGAACCGAAGGATCACTTAATTCAACAATACAAAGCTGTGCTTGGCCTTGCTTGTCCTTATAGCTCATTAAAGCCTTGTGAATAAATTCAGCGCCAGAACACCAAGTTTTGATACCGCTACAATGATTGTTCTCGACTTGTAGAGGTGCAGGCCCGCCCTCTGCTGCCCATACCGCCCACGTTTGCTCATCTATTTCAGCTTGATAACCCAGTTCTTTTAAAATACTTAAAGCATCACAATGTGACTCAAATAATTTAGCTAGACTTAAGTCACTCCCTGCAATTTGAGCGAACATTTGCCACCTTTGGTAGGTTTGACCTGATGCTGGATAGGGTAAATTTTTAGCTAAACTTACTAATTCTTGAAGCAAGTCTTGGCGTAGCTGACTTTTGTTTTCAGCTTCAGCATGTTCGAATTCATTCAACATACTCAAGATTTTCATATTTATAGATATTTTAATATTCATTACAAATAATTATTCAAAAGTATTAACTTAAACATATCGAAATAATTCTGTTTAATTAAAGATATAAAATGTAATAAAAAGATATTTTCTATAACTTTATTAAATGAATATTTCGTTTTATTTCATTGTTATTTAACTATATCGCTTAAGTGAAAATATAAAATAATCATGTAAGGTTTATTAAAAAAGAAAGATTTCTCCGATTTTATCCAGTAATTTAGTTTCTACGATTTTTCTATTTCCAAAGAAGAGGTCAAAAATGAGTACTTTAAATATTAATGATATTAAAAAACATGCAGACGTTATTGCTTCTTGTGGTACCAAAGTAGGAACTGTTGATCACCTTGAAGGTGAAAATCAGTTAAAACTTACTAAAGACGAAAATGATCAACATCACCTTATTCCTACTTCTTGGATTGGTGAAGTAAAAGACGATCAAGTCATCTTAAATAAAAACTCTCAAGAAGTTAAAGAAAATTGGCAAGCCATTTAAATTTCTTTGCACAGTTAGTTTATAACTGTGCATCTTATTTAAAAATATAAACAACAATTAAAATAAAATAACGAGAATTAAAAAAGTAAAAAGCTCCTTTTTATTAAGGAGCTTTTTATTTCTATCATAAAAATTTTAATTCAATATTTTTATAAATTACTCTGATTTATTGCAACCGAACGGGTTGCTTTACGCTTTCGGGTCACAAATAAACCGCACACCACCACACCTAACGTTACCCCTAAAGATAGAGTCGTTTCATAACTATAGGCTGGTGAGAAGAACATATAAGCCAATACACTTAAAATAATAATAATCACAAACCAAGTCAGCCATGGAAACAACCACATTTTAAAGGGAATTTCTGCTCCAGCTGCTTCTAACTTATGTCTTAATCGTAACTGTGAAAACGCAATAACCAAATACACCAGCAAAGCAATCGAACCTGTGCTTGAAAGCAATAAGCCAAACACTTTCCCAGGGAATACATAGTTAATGACACAGCATACTAAACCAATAAAAGTTGAGGAAAACACCGCAATTGCCGGTACCCCCGCATAATTCACTTTAGTGACTGCCTGCGGTGCTTCATTGCGTGTTCCTAAACGGAATAACATACGAGAAGACGTATAAATTGCGGCATTCATACAGCTTGCCACGGCGATAAACACAACCGTATCAATAATAAGTTTAGTACCCGGTACATTTAAGCTCATTAAAACGTATTGGAATGTCCCGTACTTTTGTAAGTCTGGTGAACGCCAATCGACAAGCGAAACAGCAATAAACATTGAAACCACAAAGAAAAGAATAATACGGTACAGCACCAAATTGGTGGCACGTCTAATTTTCTGTTTAGGGTTGGATGACTCTGCCGCGGCAATCGAGACAATTTCTACCCCAAAAAATGAAAATGCCGTAATTAAAATGGCAGATAAAATACCTCCCATACCATGCGGCATAAAGCCAGCGTTATTATATAAATTGGCAACACCGCTAACATTTTTAGCTAAAGGCCAAATACCTGAAATTGCCAAAATACCAATTATGATAAATCCAATAATGGCAACCACTTTGACTAAAGAAAACCAGAACTCAAACTCACCAAAGCTTTTGGTACTAAAAAAGTTGGCCAAGCTTAAGAACACAATAAAGCAAAATGCATAGATAGAAACCGAAACGCTCGGAAACCACGAATGTAAAATTTCTGCGCCAGCAATCGCTTCTACCGGAATCGCAAGCACCCAAAACCACCAATATAACCAACCAATAGTGAAGCCTGCCCACGGGCCAATCGCTTTACGGGCATAGGTAGAAAATGAACCGGTGTCCGGCTCTAAAACGGCCATTTCACCCAACATTCGCATGACCAGAAAGACCATAATACTGGTAGTGAGATATGCAAGAATGACCGCTGGGCCTGCTTTGGCAATTGCAGAAGATGAACCGACAAATAAACCTGCACCAATAACACCGCCAATACTAATCATTGTGATATGGCGATTTGAAAGTCCTTCGCCTAATTTTTTTGTTCTATCATTATTCATATTTCATTCCTTAAAAATATATCCATAAAACAATCTATTACATGTTTAAAAATCCTTTGCTAATGAAAAAGGGAAAACCTGATGTTTTCCCTTTGTTGCAGACATTAATTTAAAGTTGGCATTGAGAACTGTTTTGCTTCACGGACTTGAGCCGAAGGCCAGCGCTGTGTAATGGTTTTACGGCGTGTGTAGAAACGGACGCCATCTGGACCATACGCATGTAAATCACCAAACAATGAACGTTTCCAGCCACCAAAGCTGTGGTAAGCCACAGGTACTGGTAAAGGCACATTAATACCGACCATACCCACTTGAATGTGACTGCTAAAATAGCGCGCTGCCTCACCATCACGGGTATAGATACAAGTACCGTTGCCATATTCGTGGTCATTAATCAGCTGCATCGCTTCTTGCATGCTATTCACACGCATAACTTGCAACACAGGACCAAAAATTTCTTGCTGATAACTGGTCATATTTGGAGTGACTTGATCAATTAAAGTTGGTCCAACAAAGAAACCTTTTTCATAGCCTGCAGGTTTTGCATCACGGCCATCGACCACAATTTTTGCGCCTTGCTGTTCTGCACTTTGAATATAAGCCTGCACTTTGTCTTTATGCACTTGGGTAATAAGCGGCCCAAAGTCGTTACTTGCATCTGCATAGTTACCGAACTTCAATTTTTTCATTTCTTGAGTGAGCTTATCAATCACGACATCGGCAACTTCATCGCCAATAGCAACCGCAACCGAAAGTGCCATACAACGTTCGCCCGAAGAACCAAAAGCAGCGCCTAATAATGAAGTCACCACGTTATCAATATCGGCATCAGGCATAATGATGGCATGATTTTTTGCACCGCCTAATGCTTGGCAACGTTTACCTGTTGAAGTCGCTGTACGGTAAATATATTCAGCAATTGGCGTCGAACCCACAAAGCTGACTGCCTGAATACGTGGATGATGCAATAAGGCATCTACCGCTTCTTTGTCACCATTTACCACATTAAATACGCCATCAGGTAAACCGGCCTGTTTTAAAAGTTCAGCAAGGTATAAAACCACAGAAGGTGCTTTTTCAGAAGGTTTTAAAATAAAGCAGTTACCGCAAACCAGTGCCATTGGGAACATCCATAAAGCAACCATGGCTGGGAAGTTAAACGGCGTAATACCAGCGACAACACCTAGCGGTTGGAACTCACTCCATGAGTCGATATCTGGACCAACATTTTTTGAAAACTCCCCTTTTAAAAGCTCTGGTGCGCCGCAAGCATATTCAACATTTTCTATACCACGTTGCAATTCGCCTTGAGCATCATGAGAAATTTTGCCGTGCTCTTGCCCAATCAAAGCGCAAATCTTTTCGGCATTTTGCTCTAATAGTTGTTTGAACTTAAACATGACACGTGCACGTTTAATAACTGGTGTATCACGCCATGCAGGAAATGCTTGCTCGGCGACCTGAACTGCTTCATTTACCGTTTGAGCATCTGCAATTTCGACTTCTTTACTAATTTCACCCGTCGCAGGATTGTAAACTGGCTGTTTTCTTGCCGTTTTAGATACAATTCGTCCTTGAATGAAATGCCCTAGCACTTTTTTGGCTTGTTCGCTATGCGTACTATTTTCAGTTGAAACTTCGTCATAGCTAAAATCTTCTAGGCCATTTGTCATTGTTGTTACTCCTTACTACAATTAGTTTTCAGATCAAACTGCTTTTTCATGTGGTTTTTAAAGAGCATCCAGAGACACTACCGATGCTCATAAATATCTATAAGGCTTATTTCACTTGATAAAGTGCATCGCCCACGGCATTCAATAAGCGGTCAATATCTGCTTCCGTACTGTTGAACATTGGACCGAACTGAAGCGTGTCACCTCCAAAGCGGACATATAAACCTTCTTTCCAGAGTTTCATACCGAGTTCAAAGCCTCGAATGGTGGCATCGCCATCACGCGGAGCTAACTGCAACGCACCAATCAAGCCACAGTTGCGAATATCTAAAATGTGCGGTGCGCCTTTTAAACCATGCAGCATTTTTTCAAAACTTGGTGCCAACGCCGCCGATTGAGCTAACAAGTTTTTCTTTTCTAAAACTTCAAGCGCAGCTAAAGCGGCAGCGCAAGCAACCGGATGTGCCGAATAGGTATAGCCATGGGTAAATTCAATGGCGTGTTCTGGTAAGTCTTGCTGCATAAACGCAGAGTAAATTTCATGGCTTGCCACCACACCACCTAAAGGAATGGCACCATTGGTGACTTGTTTAGCAAAGTTCAAAATATCTGGCGTAACTCCGAAATATTCCGCCGCAGTCCATGTTCCTAAACGTCCAAATCCTGTAATCACCTCATCAAAAATTAACAAGATGTCATGCTGATCACAGATCTCTCGTAAACGTTGTAAATAGCCTGTTGGCGGCACAATACAACCTGCTGAACCGGAAATAGGCTCTACAATAACGGCTGCAATATTTGAAGCATCATGTAGCTCAATTAATTTAAGCATTTCATTGGCAAGTTCTCCCCCGCCTGTTTCTGCACAGCCTTTGGTAAAAGTTAAATTCGGCTGTAAAGTATGTGGTAAATGATCAACATCCATAAGCTGACCAAACATTTTACGGTTGCCGCCAATTCCACCTAAGCTTGTCCCCGCAACGTTTACGCCATGGTAGCCACGGGCACGACCAATCAATTTGGTTTTGCTTGGTTTGCCTTTAATACGCCAATAGGCACGTGCCATTTTGATTGAGGTATCTGCCGACTCTGACCCTGAGTTGGTAAAGAAAACGTGTTGTAGTTTTTCAGGCATATGCTGAACAATTTTATCTGCCAGCTTAAAAGAAAGCGGATGACCAAACTGAAAAGCTGGTGAATAATCAAGCTGACCTAATTGGGCGCTTACCGCTTGTTGAATTTCGGGTAAGGTATGGCCTGCACCACATGTCCATAAGCCTGAAAGTGAGTCATAAATTTCACGGCCCGAATCATCAATCAGGTATGACCCTTTTGCACCCACAATCATGCGCGGATCTTTAGCAAAGTTTCGATTTGCAGAAAAAGGCATCCAGTGTGCCTGATAATTTATGTGCATATTATTATTAGTTTGAACCGCATCCAAAGTATGCTCAGAGTCGCTGAATTTATCCGTATCAAACATAACCATTCCTGTTTATTTTCAAATTATGGTTTGAGTGTACATAGCGAGATAAGTTTGATAAATTCAAATTATCTTGAGTTTAGATTTAAAAAAACAAAACTAAATGAAACCTAAAAAATTAAATCAAGTTACTGATTTTGATATAAAACTTCTCAAAATATTTAAAACGGTTTGCGACTGTCACAGCTTTACATCTGCCGAAAGTATTTTAGGTATTAGCCGCTCTGCAATTAGTTTGCATATGAGTGATTTAGAAAATCGTTTAGGTATTCGGCTATGCCAACGTGGTCGTGCCGGCTTTGCCCTCACCGATGAAGGGCGGGAAATTTTAGAATATATTGAAGTACTCACAGCAGCGATTGAAGACTTCCGCTCTAAAGTCAACCAAATGCATAACCGCCTTAAGGGTGAGTTTAATATCGGCATTATTAACAACCTTGTGACTATGCCAAGAGGCTATATCACCAACACCTTGACTCAACTTGCCGAGGAACATGCCGAGGTTATTATTAATATTAGTATGAGCACCCTTTCAGATATTGAGTGTCGTGTACTCGATAACCGATTGCATGCGGGTGTTATTCCCCTTGTAACGCCTTTGTCTGGTTTAGACTATTTCGACTTATATAGTGAAAGTTCATTTTTATATTGCGGCAAAAATCATCCTTTATTTAACCACTGTAGCAACATCAATTTAAATGAATTAAAAAAATGGCAAGCCATTCTTCCTAATTATGCCATTACATCGGAAGCAGCGAAGTTGCATCAGCTTTTAGACTGTAAAGCCACGGCAAGTGACCGTGAAGGGATTGCCTTTTTGATTTTAACCGGAAAATTTTTAGGTTTTTTACCTGACCACTATGCAAAAAAATGGGTTGTAGATGGTGTGATGCAACCTGTTTTAAAAGACAAAATGCACTACAGCACCCCTATATGCTTAATTACTCATAAGGGTAAAAACCACAATAATATTTTAAAAACCTTTATGGAAATGCTTGAGAAAAGAATCAGTAATGATTAAAAATAGTTATATATAGATGTTAGAATATAGATATTATATAAATAACAAGCCCTTTTATTTAAAAAAACTTCATAATAGAAATTTACAAAATTTAAGCTTCCTAGTGGCTTTTTAGATAAAAATGACTATCGATTATATTTAAATATATTTAATATTTAATAAATATCACTTAACGATCTGTTTTTAATAAATAAAAAATATATAATCACGCCCGCAAAGTAAACATAAATACTTAAGGTTTATTCATGAAAAAAATTTCAACTTTAGCAGTTTCTATTTCATTTATTATGTTAACGGGGTGTGGTGGAGGCAGTTCAAGCTCTAATAATACTGAAAATGTATCATCACAAGCTCAGGAACAATCTACTCAAAATGTATCATCGCAAGCTCAAGGGCAATCTGCTCAAAATGTAAATAGTCTAAAGTGTGATAGAGGTATTCTCTTAAATTCTACGCTTTCAACCAATACAATTTTTGATGAAACGCTATATTCTTTAAATTATAGATTTAAGGAAATTTCTTCAGGAAATCCTCCAACTTCAATTCCACAACTTTATGCATATGAAATTAAAAGAAATGATCAAATGTTATATGCTTATCCAAAAGCACGGCAGAGTAAAACTTGAAGTGCGACATAAACCACCTAATTAATTTAAAGGGTTTATGGAGTATATAAAATTGTCATACCATCATCTTAACTTTGAAGATCGTACTGCATTAATGCTTGAGTCAAGAAAAGAAGGCTTTTCAGCCAGAAAATTTGCTGAACTCATTAAAAGACATCCTAGTACGATCTATCGTGAGCTTAAAAGAAATAGCATCAATGACGTTTATCAAGCTCGATATGCTTCTGATAACACCTTCGCTAGACGTAGACGTGGTCACAGAAAACTCAAAATCGATTCAATCCTCTGGAAATTTATTGTTGAAGCGATCCGTTGTTTATGGTCTCCTCAGCAAATAGCAAAGCGTTTAAA
>NZ_JFWX01000059.1:0-20370 GCF_000588095.1 Acinetobacter sp. 1130196
ATCATTAAGAGAATTGAAGAACAACTTGTGTGGATTTTTACTGATTGATTAATCGAAATAATTTTCATTGATTGATTGGTTTAAATTACTCGAAGTTTATTTGAGCGAAATTTAAGTCAGTAATTGATGAGCCAGAATTGGCACCTTGTCTATAAATAAGGTGCAAAATGATTTTAACTGAAGAGTTTGATCATGGCTCAGATTGAACGCTGGCGGCAGGCTTAACACATGCAAGTCGAGCGGGGAAAGGTAGCTTGCTACTGGACCTAGCGGCGGACGGGTGAGTAATGCTTAGGAATCTGCCTATTAGTGGGGGACAACATCTCGAAAGGGATGCTAATACCGCATACGTCCTACGGGAGAAAGCAGGGGATCTTCGGACCTTGCGCTAATAGATGAGCCTAAGTCGGATTAGCTAGTTGGTGGGGTAAAGGCCTACCAAGGCGACGATCTGTAGCGGGTCTGAGAGGATGATCCGCCACACTGGGACTGAGACACGGCCCAGACTCCTACGGGAGGCAGCAGTGGGGAATATTGGACAATGGGCGCAAGCCTGATCCAGCCATGCCGCGTGTGTGAAGAAGGCCTTATGGTTGTAAAGCACTTTAAGCGAGGAGGAGGCTACTTTAGATAATACCTAGAGATAGTGGACGTTACTCGCAGAATAAGCACCGGCTAACTCTGTGCCAGCAGCCGCGGTAATACAGAGGGTGCAAGCGTTAATCGGATTTACTGGGCGTAAAGCGCGCGTAGGCGGCTAATTAAGTCAAATGTGAAATCCCCGAGCTTAACTTGGGAATTGCATTCGATACTGGTTAGCTAGAGTGTGGGAGAGGATGGTAGAATTCCAGGTGTAGCGGTGAAATGCGTAGAGATCTGGAGGAATACCGATGGCGAAGGCAGCCATCTGGCCTAACACTGACGCTGAGGTGCGAAAGCATGGGGAGCAAACAGGATTAGATACCCTGGTAGTCCATGCCGTAAACGATGTCTACTAGCCGTTGGGGCCTTTGAGGCTTTAGTGGCGCAGCTAACGCGATAAGTAGACCGCCTGGGGAGTACGGTCGCAAGACTAAAACTCAAATGAATTGACGGGGGCCCGCACAAGCGGTGGAGCATGTGGTTTAATTCGATGCAACGCGAAGAACCTTACCTGGCCTTGACATAGTAAGAACTTTCCAGAGATGGATTGGTGCCTTCGGGAACTTACATACAGGTGCTGCATGGCTGTCGTCAGCTCGTGTCGTGAGATGTTGGGTTAAGTCCCGCAACGAGCGCAACCCTTTTCCTTATTTGCCAGCGAGTAATGTCGGGAACTTTAAGGATACTGCCAGTGACAAACTGGAGGAAGGCGGGGACGACGTCAAGTCATCATGGCCCTTACGGCCAGGGCTACACACGTGCTACAATGGTCGGTACAAAGGGTTGCTACACAGCGATGTGATGCTAATCTCAAAAAGCCGATCGTAGTCCGGATTGGAGTCTGCAACTCGACTCCATGAAGTCGGAATCGCTAGTAATCGCGGATCAGAATGCCGCGGTGAATACGTTCCCGGGCCTTGTACACACCGCCCGTCACACCATGGGAGTTTGTTGCACCAGAAGTAGCTAGCCTAACTGCAAAGAGGGCGGTTACCACGGTGTGGCCGATGACTGGGGTGAAGTCGTAACAAGGTAGCCGTAGGGGAACCTGCGGCTGGATCACCTCCTTAACGAAAGATTGACGATTGGTAAGAATCCACAACAAGTTGTTCTTCATAGATGTATCTGAGGGTCTGTAGCTCAGTTGGTTAGAGCACACGCTTGATAAGCGTGGGGTCACAAGTTCAAGTCTTGTCAGACCCACCATGACTTTGACTGGTTAAAGTTATAGATAAAAGATACATGACTGATGATGTAAGCTGGGGACTTAGCTTAGTTGGTAGAGCGCCTGCTTTGCACGCAGGAGGTCAGGAGTTCGACTCTCCTAGTCTCCACCAGAACTTAAGATAAGTTCGGATTACAGAAATTAGTAAATAGAGATTTCGATCTTGGTTTATTAACTTCTGTGATTTAAGTATCACGGTATTAAGCATGACCTGACGAAGGCATGTTTATTCATTAACAGATTGGCAAAATTGAGTCTGAAATAAATTGTTCACTCAAGAGTTTAGATTAAGCAATTAATCTGAATGAATTGAGAACTAGCAAATTAACTGAATCAAGCGTTTTGGTATATGAATTTAGATTGAAGCTGTACAGTGTTTAAATACACAGTGCTCTAAACTAAAATGTTGAAGTTACTAACTTGTAGGTAACGTCGACTGTTTGGGGTTGTATAGTCAAGTAATTAAGTGCATGTGGTGGATGCCTTGGCAGTCAGAGGCGATGAAAGACGTGATAGCCTGCGAAAAGCTCCGGGGAGGCGGCAAATATCCTTTGATCCGGAGATGTCTGAATGGGGAAACCCACCTACTTTAAGGTAGGTATTGCAACATGAATACATAGTGTTGCAAGGCGAACGAGGGGAAGTGAAACATCTCAGTACCCTTAGGAAAAGAAATCAATTGAGATTCCCTCAGTAGCGGCGAGCGAACGGGGATCAGCCCATTAAGTTATGTGTGTTTTAGTGGAACGCTCTGGGAAGTGCGAACGTAGAGGGTGATATTCCCGTACACGAAAGGGCACACATAATGATGACGAGTAGGGCGAGGCACGTGAAACCTTGTCTGAATATGGGGGGACCATCCTCCAAGGCTAAATACTCCTGACTGACCGATAGTGAACCAGTACCGTGAGGGAAAGGCGAAAAGAACCCCTGTGAGGGGAGTGAAATAGATCCTGAAACCGCATGCATACAAGCAGTGGGAGCACCTTCGTGGTGTGACTGCGTACCTTTTGTATAATGGGTCAGCGACTTATATTCAGTAGCGAGGTTAACCGTATAGGGGAGCCGTAGAGAAATCGAGTCTTAATAGGGCGTTTAGTTGCTGGGTATAGACCCGAAACCAGGCGATCTATCCATGAGCAGGTTGAAGGTTGGGTAACACTAACTGGAGGACCGAACCCACTGTCGTTGAAAAGCCAGGGGATGACTTGTGGATAGGGGTGAAAGGCTAATCAAGCCTGGTGATAGCTGGTTCTCCCCGAAAGCTATTTAGGTAGCGCCTCGGACGAATACCATAGGGGGTAGAGCACTGTTTCGGCTAGGGGGTCATCCCGACTTACCAAACCGATGCAAACTCCGAATACCTATGAGTACTATCCGGGAGACAGACTGCGGGTGCTAACGTCCGTAGTCAAGAGGAAAACAATCCAGACCGCCAGCTAAGGCCCCAAAATCATAGTTAAGTGGGAAACGATGTGGGAAGGCATAGACAGCTAGGAGGTTGGCTTAGAAGCAGCCACCCTTTAAAGAAAGCGTAATAGCTCACTAGTCGAGTCGGCCTGCGCGGAAGATGTAACGGGGCTAAAACTATGTGCCGAAGCTGCGGATTTGACATTAGTCAAGTGGTAGGGGAGCGTTCTGTAAGCCGATGAAGGTGTATTGAGAAGTATGCTGGAGGTATCAGAAGTGCGAATGCTGACGTGAGTAACGACAAAACGGGTGAAAAACCCGTTCGCCGAAAGACCAAGGGTTCCAGTCCAACGTTAATCGGGGCTGGGTGAGTCGACCCCTAAGGCGAGGCCGAAAGGCGTAGTCGATGGGAAATTGGTTAATATTCCAATACTTCTGTGTAATGCGATGAGAGGACGGAGAAGGTTAAGTCAGCCTGGCGTTGGTTGTCCAGGTGGAAGGATGTAGGTATGTATCTTAGGCAAATCCGGGGTACTCTATACTGAGATCCGATAGCAAGCTGTACTTGTACAGCGAAGTGGCTGATACCATGCTTCCAGGAAAAGTCTCTAAGCTTCAGTTACACAGGAATCGTACCCGAAACCGACACAGGTGGTCAGGTCGAGTAGACCAAGGCGCTTGAGAGAACTCTGCTGAAGGAACTAGGCAAAATGGTACCGTAACTTCGGGAGAAGGTACGCTGTTGTTGGTGATGGAACTTGCTTCCTGAGCTGATGACAGCCGCAGAAACCAGGCCGCTGCAACTGTTTATTAAAAACATAGCACTCTGCAAACACGAAAGTGGACGTATAGGGTGTGATGCCTGCCCGGTGCTGGAAGGTTAATTGATGGGGTTAGCGTAAGCGAAGCTCTTGATCGAAGCCCCAGTAAACGGCGGCCGTAACTATAACGGTCCTAAGGTAGCGAAATTCCTTGTCGGGTAAGTTCCGACCTGCACGAATGGCATAATGATGGCGGCGCTGTCTCCAGCAGAGGCTCAGTGAAATCGAAATCGCTGTGAAGATGCAGTGTACCCGCGGCTAGACGGAAAGACCCCGTGAACCTTTACTGCAGCTTGACACTGAACTTTGACCTTACTTGTGTAGGATAGGTGGGAGGCTTTGAAGTTGGAACGCTAGTTCCAATGGAGCCGTCCTTGAAATACCACCCTGGTAATGTTGAGGTTCTAACTCTGTCCCGTTATCCGGGACGAGGACCGTGTCTGGTGGGTAGTTTGACTGGGGCGGTCTCCTCCTAAAGAGTAACGGAGGAGTACGAAGGTGCGCTCAGCGTGGTCGGAAATCACGCGTAGAGTATAAAGGCAAAAGCGCGCTTAACTGCGAGACCCACAAGTCGAGCAGGTACGAAAGTAGGTCTTAGTGATCCGGTGGTTCTGTATGGAAGGGCCATCGCTCAACGGATAAAAGGTACTCTGGGGATAACAGGCTGATACCGCCCAAGAGTTCATATCGACGGCGGTGTTTGGCACCTCGATGTCGGCTCATCTCATCCTGGGGCTGAAGCAGGTCCCAAGGGTATGGCTGTTCGCCATTTAAAGAGGTACGCGAGCTGGGTTTAGAACGTCGTGAGACAGTTCGGTCCCTATCTACCGTGGGCGCTGGAAATTTGAGAGGATCTGCTCCTAGTACGAGAGGACCAGAGTGGACGAACCTCTGGTGTACCGGTTGTGACGCCAGTCGCATCGCCGGGTAGCTATGTTCGGAAGGGATAACCGCTGAAAGCATCTAAGCGGGAAGCCTACCTCAAGATAAGATTTCCCTAGGAATTTATTCCTCTAAAGAGCCGTTCGAGACTAGGACGTTGATAGGTTGGATGTGGAAGCATAGTGATATGTGAAGCTGACCAATACTAATTGCTCGTGAGGCTTGACTATACAACACCCAAGCAGTTGTATATAAAGCATCAATCGATTCATAAATCTACAAAGCAACTTGATTTAGTTATAACACTAGATAAAATGAACACAATCAGATTCAATCAGCCCAGTCTGTAAAGATTTGGAAAACGCTTCGGCAGTCAATAAGACCAAAGCAAGTATCCATAAACAGTTGTGCTGGCGACCATAGCAAGAGTGAACCACCTGATCCCTTCCCGAACTCAGAAGTGAAACCTCTTAGCGCTGATGGTAGTGTGGGGTTACCCATGTGAGAGTAAGTCATCGCCAGCTCATTATTCTAAACACCCCCAACTAAAATTGGGGGTGTTTTTTTATTGTGTGGGGATTTTATGTCTAATGCTTTAGATATTGAATTTAATTCAATTTATAAAAAAATAAAGCTAATCTAAAATTATTCACCTAATTAGAAATTTAATATGTATATGCAATGGATTTTAGTTAAAACTTTTTTATTTCCTTATGAGGCACAAATTGCAAAGACTCAATTAGAGGCTTTTGGAATTCCCGTTCGTATTGAAAATGAACATACAATTAATATGGACTGGTTTTATTCAAATGCATTGGGAGGAGTCCGATTATTAGTACTAGAAAAAGACCTCAATGATGCGAAAACACTTCTTGAAAAAGATTTTAGTGAAGACTTAGAGCAAGAGTTTGGAAAAAATAAAGGATGATGTCCTAACTGCGGAAGTTATGATATTGAACCTTACACAAAAAGAAAAAAATCAGCCTTTATGGCACTTATGTTCTTAGGTTTACCTTTATTTTCTTTTAAAAATGGTAATAGATGTAAACAATGCCAATATTTTTGGAACTAATAATTATCTATTATCTTAATTTATTAAAGTTTTTATAAAGAGAAGGCCCAAATCTAAAATAAGATTAAAAAATGATCTACAATAGAGGGTATTATAAAACTATAAAAAATTATAAAAGGAAGAATGTTATGGAATATAAAGGAAGTTGTCATTGTGGACAGGTGAAGTTTGTCGTAGAAGGTGAGCTAACAGAAGTTTTATCTTGCAATTGTTCCATTTGCCAAAAGAAAGGATCTTTACTTTGGTTTCTACCGACTAATCAAGTTAAAGTTACTTTAGGCACTCCTGATACTTTGGCGAACTATACTTTTAATAAACATGTGATTAACCATCATTTCTGTAAAAATTGTGGTATTCATCCATATGCCCAAGGTATAGATAATCAAGGTAATTCAATCTTTGCGATTAATGTACGATGTATAGATGGTATTGACTTAGATAAGATAAAAATAAATTATTTTGATGGGCGTTCAGTTTAATCGCTATTAGGGGTTTATCAATGAACACTAAAAAACAGTTAACTTCAACACAATTAGATTTACTGCTTGAACTATTAAAGGCGAGATTTGAAAAGAACACACATCGTCATAAAGAAATCGATTGGTCGAATATACGGGATAAATTAATAAAATCTCCAGACAAACTATGGGCATTGCAAGAAATGGAAAATACTGGAGGAGAGCCAGATGTTATTGTTTTTGACCAGCAGAAAGATCAGTATTTATTTGTAGATTGTTCTCCTGAAACCCCAAAAGGCCGTAGAAGCCTTTGCTATGATCGTGAGGCTTTAGAATCTAGAAAAGATCATCCTCCTAAAAACAGTGCAATAGATCTTGCTAATGAAATGGGAGTTGAGCTTTTAACAGAAGAGCAATTATCGTCAGTTACAGCAAATTGAAGAGTTTGATCTTAAAACTTCGAGTTGGCTCGCAACCCCAGTCGAGATTCGTAAATTGGGTGGAGCACTTTTTGCTGATCGTCGTTATGGCCGAGTCTTCATTTATCATAATGGAGCACAGTCTTATTATGCTGTACGTGGTTTTCGTTGTTGTTTAAAAATATAGGTGTGGTACTTAAATAAAAATAATTCTATTTGATGTTTTATGCCAAGAAATTGAAGATTCTTGCAACTTTTGATTAACAGTAAACATGACAAGATATGTTCAGGAATTAAATAAAAACTTCAGGACATTTCTAAATATGCAACTCAACCCAATTTACTATAATGAACAACACATTGCTTTTGCTGACAATGTTCGTCGATTTGTGCAAAAAGAAATGGCACCTTTTGTTAATGAGTGGGATGAGGCCGAGACATTTCCTAGAGAGCTTTATAAAAAGGCTGCTGAAATTGGCCTATTGGGTCTAGGTTTTTCTGAAGAATATGGTGGTATTCCAGATGCAGATCCATTCTATTCATTACTCGCTGGTATTGAAATGGCAAAGGCGGGTTCTGGCGGAGTACATACTTCACTCATGGTGCATACAATTGGTGCCCCTCCAATTCAACATTTTGGAAGTGAGGAATTAAAGGCTAGAGTCCTCCCAGAGATTATTTCCGGTGAAAAAATTTCTGCTTTAGCAATTACAGAACCAAGTGGGGGGTCTGATGTGGCAGCGTTACAAACTAAAGCTGTTCGGGAAGGGGATTATTATATTGTCTCAGGTGAGAAGACCTTTATTACTTCGGGAATTCGTGCAGACTATTATACAGTTGCAGTGCGTACTGATCCGACAAAAACGGGTGCAGAAGGCATTTCAATGTTACTCATTGATGCACCTAGTGAAGGTATTACTAAAACACCTTTGAAGAAAATGGGATGGTGGGCATCAGATACGGCACATTTGCATTTTGATCAAGTACGAGTACCTGCATCAAATCTACTTGGCAAAGAAAATGCCGGTTTTAAAGTTATTATGAATAACTTTAATATGGAGCGTTTCTTCTTGGGAGTAGTCGCTTATGGCTATGCATTAGTCTGTTATGAAGAAGCTTTAGAGTGGGCGCAGCAACGCAAAACTTTTGGTAAGCGATTAATTGATCATCAAGTGGTACGTCATAAATTGGTAGATATGGCAACGCAATTAACCACAACACGGGCATTACTTGAAGAAACAGCTTGGAAAATGACTCAGCCAAAGTTACAAGGGCCTGAGTTAGTGGCTCAAATTTCAATGCTTAAAAATGTTGCGACTCGTACTATGCAATTTTGTGCTGATGCTGCTGTACAAACGTTAGGTGGTATGGGCTTTATGCGTGGTACCAAGTCGGAACGTATTTACCGTGAAGTGAAGGTCAATATGATTGGTGGTGGTGCTGAAGAAATTATGAAAGATTTAATTAGCAAACAGCTGGGTTATTAATTCTTACAAGGTGGTCGTTGAGCCACCTTTTTTCATTTCAAAGCCATCTCCAAGACCATTTCAGTTAACTCATCAATTTTGACTTTGCCTTCAGACTTATACCAAGTTACAGTCCATGATATTGCACCACCAATTAATCTTCGCCAAATAAAGGCATCATGTTTTACCTTGCCTTGTGTGCGTAAATTTTCAATGATGTCGAGCCAGATTTGCTCATATTCATTACGCATTTTTAACAGGTAATTTTGCTTTTCTTTTGACAGAGCAAACCATTCATAAACCAACACAGCCATGGCTGCACCTGTATCGCCAGTAATTGAAATAAGCTCAGCTTTAATAAGGGCTCGTAATTGTTGTTCTGGATCAGTAGATTGATTTGCTGCCTCTTCTAAACGAGCAAGATTGTAAATAATGGTTTCCTCCATTACATGAGCGAGGATGTCATCTTTACTTTTAAAGTGATGAAATAAACTTCCCGATTGAATTCCAATAAATTGAGCAAGTTCACGTACAGTCGTTTTGTCATAGCCTTGCTTGTGAAATAAATAGGCAGCCCCCCGTAATAAACGACCACGCGGGCTATCGTCAAAGCAAGAAATATTTGGAATTTGTTCAATTGAAGTGGCAATCATGTGTTCAGTTTGTTCCCTTATCTAAAAATCCATAACGGAAATTTCTCTAAATTTCATCACATTTCAGATTGTTTTCTGAATTTGGAAGATTTGGTCAACATCACAATAACATTTTGCGCTTTACAAACCAAGCGCTTGCTTGGTAATGTTGAGGCTGATTTTTAGACAAAATAATGAGAAATAAAATGGCAAATAATCAGCAGGATGATCATCGAGTCGTAAAAATAGGTTGTGCCTCTGGGTTTTGGGGAGATACCAATACTGCCGCTTTTCAGTTAGTGCATTTGACCGATATTAATTATTTGGTTTTTGATTATTTGTCTGAGATTACCATGTCGATTATGGCAAAAGCGAAGATGGTAGAACCGAAACATGGTTACGCTTTAGACTTTGTCAGCCGAGTCATGGCACCTTTGCTGAAAAAAATTGCTGAAAAAAAGATTAAAGTGATTAGTAATGCCGGTGGTGTTAATCCATTAGCTTGTCGGGATGCCTTACAAAAAATTATTAAAGAGTATGGTCTAGATCTGAAAGTGGCTGTGGTGTTAGGTGATGATCTTTTGCCAAAACATGAGCAGTTAAAATCACAGAATATTCAAGAAATGTTTAGCGGAGAAGCTTTGCCTCAACAGGTAGCGAGCAGTAATGCTTATTTAGGCGCGGTTGCTATTCGTGACGCCTTAGACTTAGGTGCCGATATTGTGATTACGGGTCGTGTGGTTGACTCTGCTGTGGTGCTTGCACCGTTGCTTCATGAATATCAGTGGTCGCTCGATGATTATGACAAATTGGCGCAAGGTTCATTAGCAGGTCATGTCATTGAATGTGGTGCCCAATGTACGGGTGGTAACTTTACCGATTGGCAATTGGTGCAGGGCTTCGACAATATGGGCTTTCCAGTGGTTGACGTGAGTGAGGATGGCTCATTTATTGTAACTAAGCCTCAAGGTACAGGTGGTCTGGTTTCTACTGCTACAGTTGCAGAGCAAATTGTTTATGAAATAGGTAATCCTCAAGCATATTTACTACCTGATGTAATTGCTGATTTCAGCCACGTGCATTTAGAGCAAGTTGGGGAGCATCGGGTTCGTGTAACGGGCGCAAAAGGACAAGCTCCGACTACACAATATAAAGTCAGCGCGACCTATCCTGATGGTTATCGGGTTTTAGTAAGTTTCTTAATTGCAGGTCGTGAGGCACCACAAAAAGCACAAGTTATTGCTGATGCGATTTTGACTAAGTGCGAACGTGTTTTAGCAATGCGCTCAGTGCCGCCATTTAGTGAAAAGTCTGTTGAAATTTTAGGTATTGAAAGTACTTATGGCGAACATGCCCAAACATTAAGTAGTCGTGAAGTAGTGGTCAAAATAGCTGTAAAACACATGTTTAAAGAAGCATGTATGTTCTTTGCATCTGAAATTGCACAAGCTTCAACAGGTATGGCTCCAGCCTTGGCAGGAATTGTTGGAGGCCGACCAAAAGCATCTCCAGTGATTAAGTTATTTTCATTTTTAATAGATAAAAATCAGGTAAGTGTCGAAATCGATTTTGAAGGAAAACGCTACCCAGTTGAGATTCCACAAGGAGTTTTTACAGAGCAATTGCCTACTTTAAAGGCAGGTGAAAATGCAATTTATCAAGGAGATGAAATTGAAGTTCCTTTGATTGAAATTGCGCATGCCCGCAGTGGTGATAAGGGTAATCATAGCAATATTGGTGTGATTGCACGTAAAGCAGATTATTTACCATGGATTCGTGCAGCACTAACTGAACAGACTGTTGCAAGCTATATGCAACATGTCTTGGATGCTGAGAAAGGGCGAGTAATTCGTTATGAGTTACCGGGTTTAAATGCACTGAATTTTATGTTGGAGAATGCCTTAGGTGGTGGTGGTGTTGCAAGCTTGCGTATTGATCCGCAAGGTAAAGCCTTTGCCCAACAGTTATTGGATATGCCTGTTAAAGTTCCGGCACATCTTTTAGAAAAATAAAATGAATGGATGAAACAAAGATGAGTTATCAATCAATTTTTAGACCAGATGCTTTTGCTAATAAAGTCATTATTGTGACAGGTGGGGGCTCAGGAATTGGACGCTGTACTGCACATGAGCTTGCGGCTCTCGGCGCTCAAGTGGTGATTACAGGACGAAAAATTGAGAAATTAGAGAAAGTAAGCCAAGAAATTATAGAAGATGGTGGTCGGGTTCATTTTATTGTTTGTGATAACCGTGAAGAAGAACAAGTGAAAAATATGATTGCTGAAGTGATTGAGAAATTCGGCAAACTCGATGGTTTGGTAAATAATGCGGGTGGCCAGTTCCCGTCAGCTTTAGAGAATATTTCGGCGAATGGTTTCGATGCAGTCGTGCGTAATAATTTACACGCAACTTTTTACCTAATGCGTGAAGCTTATAACCAATGGATGGCAAAACATGGTGGCAGTATTGTCAACATGACTGCTGATATGTGGGGTGGCATGCCGGGAATGGGACATTCTGGTGCTGCGCGTTCAGGGGTTGATAACTTAACTAAAACGGCATCGGTTGAGTGGGGGAAATCTGGTGTTCGTGTAAATGCAGTTGCACCGGGTTGGATCGTGTCATCCGGTATGGATAATTATAGCGGTGATTTTGCCAAAGTGATTATTCCAAGTCTTGCTGGCAATGTACCGCTAAAACGTATGGGAACTGAATCAGAAGTTTCATCGGCGATTTGTTATTTACTGTCAGATGCTGCGGCTTTTGTGTCAGGTGTAACTTTGCGTATTGATGGCGCTGCATCGCAAGGGACACGCATGTATCCACTAGCCGAAGCGACAAATAGTCAGTCTTATAATGGTTTCCATCGCGCGTTTATTCCTGAAATTTTTAAAAAAGATAAGACTGAGAAAGCCGAACAAAACAATAGTTTAGGTTTGGAGTGAGGAATAAAAAAATGACCATTCTCCAATCCGAAATTGCTGTTGGTAGTGAACAGTATCAAAAAAATAAAGAGGCACTACTTGCTCAGCTGAGTGAAGTCCGTGCAATTCAGCAAAAAAGCATTGATAAATCGTATGCTGCTAAACCGAAATTCGATAAAAAGGGCAAGATTCTGCCGCATGAGCGTGTGCGGTTATTACTCGATGCTGATTCGCCTTTTATTGAGCTTTGTGGTTTGGTTGGCTACAACATGCATGATGACAAGGATGGTTCCGAAGCAGGTGGTGGAGTAATTGCCGGCCTTGGTTTTGTCAGTGGTGTGCGTTGTCTAGTTTCTGCAAGTAATAGTGCAATTAAGGGCGGGACCATGTCTCCTATGGGCGTACAAAAAACTTTGCGTTTACAAAAAATTGCCTTAGAACAAAAACTCCCGCTGATTACGCTGACCGAAAGTGGGGGCGCTAACTTAAATTATGCTGCTGAAGTATTTACCTATGGTGGTATGACCTTTGCCAATCAGGCACGTTTGTCTGCAGCAGGTATTCCACAGCTTGCAGTGGTGCATGGTAATGCAACGGCAGGTGGTGCTTATCAACCAGGTCTTTCAGATTATGTCATTGTAGTACGCAAACAAACCGAGATGCTTCTTGCAGGTCCCCCTTTACTCTTGGCTGCCACTGGCGAAGTGGCAACAGCTGAAGAGTTGGGCGGGGCAGAAATGCATGCGCAGGTTGCTGGAACAGCAGAATACTTAGCAGGAAATGATGCTGACGGTATTCGGATGGCACGTGAAATTTTTGAACACCTGAACTGGAAAGAGCAAATCAAACCAGTTGATGTGACTTATAAAGAGCCTCGTTACGATACCGAGGAACTATTGGGTGTTATCCCAAGTGATCCTAAACAACCATTTGATATGATAGAAGTGGTTGCACGCATTATTGATGATTCAGATTTTCTAGAATTTAAGCAGGAATATGATGATTTAACGGTATGTGGCTGGGCAAAAATTGGAGGCTTGCATATCGGTATTATTACCAATAATGGTCCGATTACCCCTCAAGGAGCAGCAAAAGCAGCTCAGTTTATTCACTTATGTGAACAGACTAACCGCCCGTTATTGTTCTTACATAACACTACTGGCTTTATGGTGGGAACCGATGCCGAGCAAAATGGCATTATTAAGCATGGCTCAAAACTGATTCAAGCGGTTGCCAATTGTACTGTACCTAAAATTTCAATCGTTGTGGCAGGGGCATATGGTGCGGGTAACTACGCAATGTGTGGTCGGAGTTTATCGCCAGATTTTATTTTTGCATGGCCAAATTCGCATGTTGCTGTAATGGGGGCTGCACAGGCTGGAAAGGTACTGCGTATTGTTGCTGAAGGAAAACAAAAAGCCTCCGGTCAGGAACCGAATCCGCAAATGCTCGATTTTCTTGAGCAAAGTACGGCCATGAAATTAGAGCAGCAATCTACCGCGCTTTTCAATACAGCTATGCTTCATGACGATGGCATTATTGACCCGCGAGATACCCGAAAATTATTAATTTTCCTTTTACAAACCATTTATGAAGCACAGCAACGTGAGTTGAATCCGACCCGTTTTGGTGTGTCCCGTTTTTAATCAACCTTTACCGTAATTAAAAAAATTAATAGGAAGAACACCATGAAATTTACTGCCGAACATGAAGCATTACGTCGTACAGCGCGTCAATTTGTTCAAAATGAGCTGAATCCACATATTCCCGAATGGGAAGAAGCAGGGCGTTTCCCGATCCACGACGTATTTAAAAAAATGGGTGATCTTGGTTTATTAGGGATTTGTAAGCCTGAGGAAAATGGCGGTTTAGCGTTAGATTATTCCTATAACCTTGTGGTTGCAGAAGAAATTGGATATGCGGCTTGCGGCGGGGTGCCTTTGGCCATTGGTGTACAAACCGATATGGCGACACCTGCTTTGGCCCGTTTTGGTAGTAAAGAATTACGCGATGAGTTTTTAACACCAGCCATTGCTGGGGAATATGTTGCCTCAATTGCAGTATCGGAAGTGCATGCTGGTTCGGATGTTGCTGCTATTAAAACAACAGCAAAAAAAGATGGCGATGACTATGTCATTAACGGCAGCAAAATGTGGATTACTAACTCATTGCAAGCCGATTTCTTTTGTCTTTTAGCCAATACATCTGACGATAAACCACACGTCAACAAGTCGATGATTATTGTGCCGGCAAAAACTAAAGGGATTAGTTTTTCCGAGCCACTTAATAAATTAGGGATGCGTTCAACCACCACAGCGCAAGTTTATTTAGACAATGTCCGTGTACCGCAGCGTAACTTAGTGGGGGTTGAAGGTATGGGTTTCATGATGCAAATGATGCAATTTCAGGAAGAGCGTTTATGGGCTTGTGCTAATGCTATTGGTGGTTTGGAAAATTTAATCCAAAAGACTATCGCCTATACCAAAGAGCGTACGACGTTTGGTCAGCCACTTATTAATAACCAATATATTCACTTCCGCTTTGCTGAACTCATGACTGAAATAGAAGCACTTAAAGCATTAACCTACCAAGCGTGTGAACAGCATATTGCAGGTGAAGATGTGACCAAGCTGGCATCTATGGCAAAACTCAAAGCTGGACGTTTAACTCGTGAAGTTGCTGATAGCTGTCTGCAATATTGGGGTGGCAATGGCTTTATGTGGGATAATCCAGCCTCACAGCTGTATCGTGACGGACGTTTAGGCTCTATTGGCGGTGGTGCAGATGAGATTATGCTGGGGATTATCTGTAAGTTGATGGATATCTTGCCAAAATAACAGAAATAAAATAAGGGGTAAGCCATGACGCTTTCAGCATCTCTACAAGCTATAGATATTGATGACAGCATTCAATTAGAACAAGACGGCAGTATTTTATACCTTTGGCTCAACCGACCAGAGAGCCGTAATGCCATGAACTTGAATATGGTTAATGCAATACAGCAAGTTTTTACTGCCATTCGCGATGACCTTTCAATTCGTGCAGTCATCATTCGTGGTGAGGGCGGGACTTTTTGTGCAGGTGGGGATATTAAAGACATGGCTGCTTTACGCGTTGAAGCAACTCATTTCGGTAGTCTACAACCTTATGCTGACTTTAACCGCCGTTTTGGTGCCATGCTTGAGCAAGTTGAAGCTGCACCGCAAACTGTTGTGGTCATTTTAGAAGGCGCGGTGTTAGGTGGAGGTTTTGGGCTGGCATGTGTTTCCGATGTTGCAATTAGTCGTGACAATGCTCAGTTTGGTTTACCTGAAACTGGGCTTGGCGTAATTCCTGCGCAAATTGCTCCTTTTGTGGTGAAACGTATTGGCCTGACTCAAGCACGCCGACTTGCTTTACTCGGCATGCGTTTTGAAGGGCATACGGCACTGAGTGTCGGTGTGGTTCATCAAATTGCACATAATGAAATTGAACTTGAACAAGCTTTAGAGGAAACCATTCAACACATTAAACGAGCAGCTCCTCAAGCTTCGCGTGTGACCAAAGCATTGTTACATCGAACACTCAATGAGCCTTTAAATAAATTGCTCAATGATGCAGCTCAGCAGTTTGCCCAAGCGGTTGGTGGAGCTGAAGGTCAAGAAGGAACGATGGCTTTTATCCAGAAAAGGTTACCAAATTGGGCCGATGAGTCATAAAAGATAAGGATAAAAAAATAATGAAATTTTCAAAAATACTGGTTGCCAATCGTGGTGAAATTGCAGTTCGAGTTATGCAAACAGCCAAGGCAATGGGTTACCAAACTGTCGCAGTTTATTCCGATGCAGACAGTCATGCTCGTCATGTGCAAGAAGCAGATGAAGCTGTTTACATTGGGGCATCTAAAGTATCGGAGTCTTATCTTTCCATTGCTAAAATTATCGAAGCCTGCAAAAAAACAGGGGCAGATGCTGTTCATCCCGGTTATGGTTTTTTGTCAGAAAATACTGATTTTGCTCAGGCATGTATCGACAACCAGATTACATTTATTGGACCTACCGCTTCTGCAATTGAGTTAATGGGCAGTAAACGCCTTTCAAAAATTGCCATGATTGAGGCGGGCGTCCCTTGTGTGCCGGGTTATGAAGGTGACCGACAAGATCTCGAATATTTAGCAGCTCAAGCCGAGCAAATTGGCTTTCCAATTATGGTCAAAGCTTCTGCGGGTGGCGGCGGTCGTGGCATGCGTTTGGTACAACAAGCATCTGAATTGGTTGAGGCGTTGCAAACTGCACGTTCAGAAGCTGAAAATGCTTTTGGTTCGGGGGAGCTTATTTTAGAAAAAGCAGTTATTGCTCCGCGTCATGTCGAAATTCAGGTTTTTGGTGATACTCACGGCAATTATGTGTATTTGTTTGAGCGTGATTGTTCGATCCAACGTCGCCATCAAAAAGTAGTTGAAGAGGCGCCGTGTCCAGTCATGACGCCTGAACTACGTCAGCAAATGGGCGAGGCAGCTGTAGCAACGGCAAAAGCATGTGCTTATGTCGGGGCAGGTACAGTTGAGTTTTTGCTTGATGCATCGGGTGCATTTTACTTTTTAGAGATGAATACCCGTTTGCAGGTAGAACATCCGGTCACTGAGCTTATTACAGGGCTAGATTTAGTTGAATGGCAGCTGCGTGTGGCGAATGGTGAGCATTTACCTTTAAAGCAACAGGAGTTGAACTTCAATGGACATGCGATCGAAGTGCGCTTGTATGCAGAAGACCCACGTCAGGATTTCTTACCACAAACAGGAAAGGTTTTACGCTGGAAGCCTGCAACTTTGCCAAATGTGCGAATCGATCATGGCATGTTGGCAACTAATGAAGTCAGTCCATTTTACGATCCGATGGTAGCAAAGGTGATTGCATACGGTAAAACCCGTGAGGATGCGATTCGCTTACTGGCTCGTGCAGTCGATGATAGTGTTTTACTTGGAGTGAATAGTAATAAACAGTTCTTGGTCAATTTACTGCGCCATCCAGTTGTTGTTGGAGGGGATACCAATACTGCATTCATCCAACAGCACTTCCAAAATGATCCGAGCTTACACCATCAAGTTTTATCTTTAGAAACTTTAGCGATTGCTGCGGCATTATTTAGCCAAAATAAAGGTACTGCGGTGTGGCAAACTGGGCTTGGTGTGCCATTACCGTTAAAATTACAAATTGCCGATCAGCAAATTCAATTGCAGGTTTCATCTGTAAATAACACATTTACGGCTCAGTTCTGTGATCAATCAGTTTGTATTGATGTGCTTGAGAGAACGTCAGAGTACCTAGTTTATTTAATTGATGGTATTCGTCGCCGTGTGCAGTATGTATTAGATAGTGATCAACTTTATCTAGACCGAGATAACGGTAATATTGTGATACGCAATGTGACCTATGCTGCGCCAGAAGCTACCGATGTAGCGGGAGATGGCAAAATTCGTGCACCAATGGATGGTGCTGTGGTTAATATTCTGGTGAATAAAGGCGATCAAGTGGTGAGAGGTCAAACCTTACTAGTGCTTGAAGCTATGAAAATCCAGCAGCAGATTAAAGCTGATGTAGATGGTGTAGTTGAAGATGTGTTAGGGCAACAGGGTCAACAAGTCAAAAAACGGCAAATGCTATTTACTATTCAAACTTAATTGAAAAATACCGCTCTTATTGGGCGGTATTTTTTTATAGCAGTTTAAGAGTTATTCTCCATCTGCCTCTGCAATCACTTGGCTTGCTTTTTTTAGGCTATAAAGCAGCTGCCCTAAAAGTACATCTCTATTACTTAGGGTAACCATAACCATCGGATGATGGAGAGCAGGAATAGCTGTTAAAATGGCTTTGCCATTGTCTGCATCTAATGTGATGTTATTACAGCCAGTTAGTTGAATCTCTTTTAAAAATGCACTGACCATGGCCAAAATCGAGCTACTCACCGCTGCTAATTTGGTGGTATTAGGGTAGTTCTTGTGGCTTACTGTTGCCAATTCAAACCCATCTGAAGAACAAATCATGACAAAGTCTACACCACGTGTATTCATAAGAATTTTTTGGGCTTCACTTTTTGCAAGTTGTAGCAATTGTGTTGGAGCGGTTCGTTTTTGAACTGGAATACTAAGCATGATCTTTCCCTTGAGATGTTGCGCCTACCTTAACTTCAAGTGATGCAATTAATGATTCAACCATCATTAAAATTTGCTCTTGTTCTCTTGCATCAATAAAAAATAGTGGATATTGAAGTTCGTTTTC
Organism: Acinetobacter sp. 1130196; assembly: GCF_000588095.1. Lineage (NCBI taxonomy): Bacteria > Pseudomonadati > Pseudomonadota > Gammaproteobacteria > Moraxellales > Moraxellaceae > Acinetobacter > Acinetobacter sp. 1130196. The sequence continues at coordinate 18,208 of NZ_JFWX01000059.1, forward strand.
TGCTAACCAGTTTCGATACTGTTGGAGTGAAGATTCTTTATTTTCATCAATATGCGTAATACCAATCGCAATATTATCATTATAATTTTTAAAGGTTTCCAAGTAACTTTCTAATTCAGCAATTGGAGTAGAGCTATTGTGATCTAACAGAAGAATAATACCAATCGCACCTTTACAAATAACTGACCAGATAAAATCAAAACGGCTTTGTCCAGGGGTTCCATATAGCCCAATTTTAATACCATCATCTAAAGTAATTTCGCCGTAATCAATCCCAACAGTTGTTTGTGATTTTTGGTGACTTTGTACATCAGTATTAAATGCTTCTGTTTCTAAAATTGGAATTTCAGATAGCGATTTGATCGCTTCTGTTTTACCAGCCCCCATACTGCCTGCGAAGACAATTTTATATTGTTGAATAATCATAGTGTTCCTTAAAAGCCAAAACGGCGTCGAATTTTCCCTATAAAATTTTTTAAAAAATGACTTTCTGTATTTAAGTTTTCTGAATGAGTCTGTGGCGTGTAAAAACACTTATTCGCGGAAACATATTGCCCATTATTTGCCATTAAACATGCTGTAATAAAGCGTAGAACAACATCGATAGGTTGGTTGAGTTGTTTAGCTACTTCAGTGACTTTTGCTCCCTGAATAAAACAGGCAGAGAGCTGTAGGCTTACTTTTCTATATTCTTTTTGATAGGGTTGTGGCCAATGATTAATTTTAAAGTAACCATCAGCTGACGCTAAATTCTCAAATTCTTTTGAACACCAAATTAAATTCCACAACCAATCCTGTAAGTAATAATCCTTTTTACGAGAAACCTTAGTAAAGTCTGATGTTTTTGCAAAGGTAAAGTTAAAACTCATATTGGTCTGTGTTTTTTGACGAGAAGGTTCTAACCAAGCAATTTGAGTTCTATTATCAATAATTGCCAAGGTACCCTTGTCATCAAATAAATGTAATTTAATATTTTCAGAGCTATGCAAATTTTTTATAAATTGCTCATCTATGATAGATATTTCATTTAATAAAGTTGAGTTGGAACGAACATCAGTATGTTTTAAAAGAGATAATACATTTGCTTGTAACCATGAACGGAGATGTTCTGTTTTTTCTAAAGGGTAGTGTAAGGTATGTTCGTGTATAGTGCCTCCATTTTCTAAAGGTGTTTTTGTAATTTTTAAATAAGGAAATTTTTTCTTATTAAGAATATTTTGAATATTGTCAGCATCAAAAAAGTTTTCATTAATAATTAATAAATCAATCTGATTACTAGAAATGTTAACCCAGTTAATTCCATATTGATTAGATATCAAATCACGGATTAAGATTTTTAATTCGTCTGAAACTTTTAAGCTTAAACCAGAAACTGCAATATTTATGCAATGGCTATCCATAGTATCATTTTAAATTTTTATTAAGTAATATTGTAATGTTATATGTGCTCTTTATATTAAGTATAAAGAGCACAGCTTAAATTAATTAACTAAAATCGAGCTCTTTTTCAAAGGACTTTAACTCATGACGAGCCATGGCTAAATTCGACTTGGCGCGATCAAGTACTAAATAAAGGAATAAATTATTATTACTTTCTAAAGGACGAATTAAGTGATAAGCCTTCCCTAATGTAATTAAAATATCTTCAATATTGTCATTTAATTTTAATGCGTTAGCTACATTTCGTTTTGCGCGAATGACTTCTGTGTTTCCAGCAGCTGCCAGCTCTAAATCAATATCCCCACCGCCTTGTGTAGCAAGTGATAAACCACTTTCTGAATCAACAAGTGCAGATGCAATAAAACCATCAATTTCAGTTAAGCGGCGAATTCAAACATGAGGTGCGACAGTTTCAAAAGCCATATGATAATCAACAAGCTGAGCAAATTTCTCTAATGGTGTAAGCCAATCTAACGCCTTTCTAGGACGAGTATTCAGTGACATGGCAACTTGATTTAAATAATGCTGATCTGCCTGATTTAAATCAATCCCTTTAGGTAAATATTGCCTAATTAAACCATTCATATTTTCGCATGTGCCTTTTTGCCAAGGTGAATGTGGGTCACAGAAATATACATCTATGCCTAAATCTTCTTCGAGTATTTTATGTTCTGACATCTCGCGTCCACGGTCATAGGTCAACGTTTTACGCAGTTCTGCAGG
>NZ_JFWX01000060.1:0-20158 GCF_000588095.1 Acinetobacter sp. 1130196
AGTAACCATACGTAAAGAAAGACGGAATAGAGATTTGATCATTAAACAGCATTGAATCGCTGTATCGGAATAAGTTTGATTTCGTCCTTGCTTGCCTTGTGGTTGTGCATACCATTGCGTCTTAGGATCAAACCAGATTGAAATATTTCCTCGCTTGATTAAAGCTTGGTTATACGAGGACCAATTGGTTGTACGATAGATTTTAGGTGTAGGCTTCTTCATCTGGAAATTATATTACTGAAGAAGCCTTCAAGAATAGCTTTGTGCAACAAAGCCGTTATAGATATAAATACTTATGAGAATAATATGAAAATTTATAAACCCTTTTTGGCTTTAAGTTTCATAGTCGGTAGCTTAGGTGTGGCAGGTTGTAGCCTTCATGCCCAACAGGAGTTTGAAAAAATTTGCCTGTCAGGTGGGCATAGCGAGGCCAGTTGTGACTGTATTTACCAGCAACTTGAAAAAGCTTATTCCCCGAAAATGATGCAGCGCCTAGAACATGTCAGTTTGCAAAGTCCTGTTCTCCCACGGGACTTTGCCCCTACTTTTTTAAGCACCATGCAGCGGTGTGACAAAAGTAGTCTGGGCTAAGCGTTGGCTTAGCTCTTTATCTCTGTGTCGCAATGGTGTTGTACTTTAAATCAGCGCAAAAAATTAAAGTCTGTTGTGGCACAGAGGCCTAAGTTGTTTGATTTGCCGAACGAGCATTTTGAAAAATCAGATCAATTTTATAACTAATCAAGTTATGCTGTGCTTACATTCAACTTTTGAACATTTATTAGAATGAACTACACATGGGATGAATTTGAGCAAAGACTTATCACATATAGAGATGTAAGGATTGATCTGGCAAGAGTTTTAGATGCTTATGAGCTTCAAATAAAAGAACTTCTTCAAAAAATTCAATTATTAACTTATGAAGAATCTTTACCTATATTTAATCAGTTATATGAAATACAAGATCATTTAGCTACTACCAAGTTTCGCTATGACCTCGACCTAAATGAAGCTTTAGATATATTCGTTTATCATTTCGATAGAGATGACAAAGCGCTGATAAGCCAATATTGGTATAAAAAATTCAAGCAAAACAACGATATTCTTTGGCCTTTGCCTCAAGACAAATAGTAACTTGTACGTTTTAACCTACAAACTTTTAGGGTTTTTGCGGATTGGCGGCACCCTTCTTTTTTCCTAATATGAACTCATACAGGAACAGGATGTTCCGGAACATAAAACAACAATAATAGGTTCATGCATCAGGATCGTGAGATACGACAGGAGTCATATCTAGTACCCAAATACGAAAAAGCCCAACAGGATGTTGGGCTTTTTTTATATCTGAATATTTATGAGTTTTTCTTTAAGTCTTCAATATAAGTGGTTGTGCTGCCATCCCAGTAACAATGTATACAACGCCCCTCTTTAAAAACATGCTCACAATTTGCACATCCATAAATTATAGAAGCGCATTCAGGACACAACGAAGCCATACTAGATTTACTTTTTAAATACTGGCTTCCGCATTCATCACATTTTTCACAACCATTCAGCATGAATATATCTCGATTCAAAACAATACCACGAGAACATAATGATAAATTAAAAGTCGATTTTGTACGTTTTATCCTACAAACTTTTAGGGATTTTGCGGATTGGCGACGCCCTACTTTTTTCCTAATATGAAGTCATACAGGAACAGGATGTTCCGGAACATAAAACAACAATAATACGTTCAAGCACCAGGAGCGTGAGATACGACAGGAGTCATATCTAATCACCAAATACAAGAAAGCCCGACAGGACGTCGGGCTTTTTTTATGCTTATTTAAAACTGATATTTGCATACGCCTATAGCGGGGTATGCACCTGTTCTTGCTTTTTCTGGCGAATCCAACGTACCACCCAAATAACCGCAATCAGCACCACTATTGCCACAAGTGCAGGCACCAGCATAGCTGAAACCGAAAGTAAGATTGCGCCAATCCACTCACTTGTAGCAACGACAAAATTTCCTAAACCACCTGTGGTTGCAGTTGAAACTCCACGTGCAGCGACGGTACTCATTTGCACCACCCCAGCCGTACCACCACCGACAATAATCGCTGCTGCCCAAGTAGCGAACTGAGACATTTCTCCACTACTCACAGCCATCGTGGTAAGCGTACCCGCGATCATAGCGGCAGGGGTTGCGACCGTGTCTAAGGCATTATCGACCCAAGGAATATAGTAGGCTGCAATTTCACACACCGTTGCCACACCTAAGGCCAAACACACAGATGGTAAAGCTAACCATTCAAAACCTTTTGATGGCTCAAACCATCCCATCATGGTGGCAATGCTCATGACTAATAGCGGCACAAACACGCGAAAACCGCAGGCAGCGCTCAGGCCCACGCCAATACATAAACCCAATATTGTTTCCATAACGGTTTCCTTTTCATGCCCATCATGGGTCTTGTTATGTAAGTCTTATTTTTAAATTAACAAAAAAGCCCCATCGGGTGACAGGGCTTTTTGTTAAATGCGAACGCAAATATTATTTCATTCTTAACGTTTAAATTGCGTGCAGTAGCATTTCGTGCAAGGTGGTAAAGGGTCTGTGTTAATTTCTAAAAACACTCTATGTCCGCACTGAGCACAGAAATAGAAGCCTGTTCCGGGTTTTTCGCCAGCTGTTACCATGATTACATTCCTATAATCGTATATATATTAAACAGGAATATAACCCACTTAAAGTGAATGTCAATTGTCCATTTCGCCCGATGATGATGGCATAAATGCAAAAAATGTTATTTGTACGATTTATCTTACACAGATTTAGGGATTTAGCGGATTGGCTGTCCCCTGCTTTTTTTCTATGATGAGTTCATACAGGAACAGGATGTTCCGGAACACAAAACAACAATAATAGGTTCATGCATCAGGATCGTGAGATACGACAGGAGTCATATCTAGCAACCAAATACGAAAAAGCCCGACAGGATGTCGGGCTTTTTTTATTATAAATATTTATGGTTATTACAACACATGCTTAATAAAATTTAATTAGGAATTCCTTTGCGTATAGAATTTAAAAACCAGTTTCTAATGCTAGTTATAAATGCCCATACATCTTCTTCTTTAGGTTTAATATAGCTATGAGAAGAGGGATCCTCTCCCATTGCCTCAAAAATTCCTATCAACCAATTTGGTCCATGGCCGCTTATATTCAACTCTTTTAACCAAGACTCGAGTTCGCCATAAGGAACTACAAATAATCCATATTCTGCAAGTTTTTCAAAAAGATTTGAAAGTGCTTCTCTATCTGATCCCGTTAAAATGTTTATCCCACCATCTCTTTTCATGTTTTGACCAGATTGATCAAATTTTTGCTTAATGGCCTGTCTAGTATGAGCCAAAGCATTTTTCTCGAGCTCTGGAAGGTAGCCACTTTCTAAAAACTCCCCCCAAACACTTCCACCTTCCTTAAGTATATCTATATCAACTATACCTGCGACTGGAATACCCAACTCACGTAAAGGCTTAATAATAGTTTTAACAGTTTGTTTATTTTGAGCATTCAGAAATAAACAATTAGGAATTCCAAAATCAGTAAATTTTAAAAGCCTATCATTAATCTCCTGATAAAACGCACGATCAGCATCTGACTCTGTAACAATTACAAACTCATAAAATAGACCGCTTAATACACCAGTTGAACGTAATAACGGGTTTCGCATCAATCTCAAAATATCTTCATTTGGTAGAATTCGAGAAGTAGCAACATTATCGCGATAAGTTAAACGAACTATATTTACTGGTGCACCTGATTGGATACACCCCATAATAAAATTAGGACTATGAGTTGCAACAAATAAGCGCTTTTCAGAATGAGACATAATCCCAGCAACTTCTTTGCCCAATTTAAATGCTAAGGAAGGATGTAAAAAAGCTTCTGGTTCATCCATTAAAAGAATAGATGGATCCCCTGCCACCATCTCAGTAACCATCCCAGTGAAAGCCTTAACTCCATCACTCGCATAGTCTATCGGCATTGCATTTTTATGAAAATTGACAGCAGCTTCGTGAATCCCTCTTTCCTCTACTTCATTTTCTGGTTCTCTTGAAGATAGACGTAAAGAAAGATTACCTAAATTAGTAGGATCTATAACTAAATATTGACCAAATGCTTCATGAATAATTCTTCTCACCTCATCCCTTTTTGCATTATCCCTGAACAACACCTGAAAACTTGTATGAGGAGGAGCTTGAAGATTTCCAGCAGGTTGCATATTTACAAGATTAATTCTATTGCTTCCATTTAGAATCAAAGTACTGTACTTCAAGTATGAATTACAAAATAGGTGAAGTGATGTACTAGGGTTAACTAATGCCACTTTAAGTGACTGCAAATGAACTTGCTGCCTCTCACCACTTTTACCAATCAAGATATAATCCTGATGAACCATTTCTCCAATCATTGGTTCTTGTTTAATTTTATTTATAATATTATTAACATTAACTTCTGAGACTGCTTCTAATTCAATATTATCTATTATCTTATTATTTGTATTTTGATTACCACTTATACAAAATTGATGTATTTCTCTAAGAATCTGACTTTTACCTGAATTATTAGGTCCTACAAATACAGTAATTGGTAATGCATTTACTATCATTTGCTCCAAATCTGGTGCTCGACCAAACTTCAATTTAATATTTTTAATCATTTCAATCACTAAAAAATAAAAACCCCATCATCAAGATAGGGCTCTTTTGAATAATTTTCAATCAGTTATAGACTAAATAATTAAGCCACTTGGCCTTCTAAAAAGTCTTGCGCAAAACGCTGTAATACACCACCCGCTTCATATACAGAAACTTCTTCTTCTGTATCTAAACGGCAAGTCACAGGCACTTCAAGAATCTCTTCTTTACCATCCGCTGTGGCACGTTCAATCACTAAAGTTAAAGTCGAACGCGGCGCAATATTGCCAATCACGCTATAAAGCTCTGTACCATCTAGTTTTAAAGTCTTACGGTTTACACCCGGTTTAAACTCAAGTGGTAACACGCCCATACCCACCAAGTTAGTACGGTGAATACGCTCAAAGCCTTCTGCAACAATCGCTTCAACACCTGCAAGGCGTACACCTTTTGCAGCCCAGTCACGGCTTGAACCCTGACCGTAGTCGGCACCCGCAATAATAATTAACGGCTGCTTACGGTTCATGTAGGTTTCAATCGCTTCCCACATACGCATCACTTCGCCTTCCGGCTCTACACGCGCTTTCGAACCTTGCTTAATGGTACCGTCTGAACGAACCACCATTTCGTTATAGAGTTTCGGGTTGGCAAATGTTGCACGTTGTGCGGTCAAGTGGTCACCACGGTGCGTTGCGTATGAGTTGAAGTCTTCTTCTGGTACGCCCATTTTGTGAAGGTATTCACCCGCAGCCGAGTCCATCAAAATCGCATTTGAAGGCGACAAGTGGTCGGTAGTGATGTTATCACCCAAAATCGCAAGTGGACGCATATTCGCCAAAGTACGTGGTGCAGCCAACGCCCCTTCCCAGTATGGTGGACGGCGGATGTAAGTACTTTGTGGACGCCAGTCGTAAAGTGGGCTCTTCGCTTGTTCAACTTCGCCTAAGTCAAACATTGGAATGTAGACTTTACGGAACTGTTCAGGCTTCACGGCTTCTTTAACTAAGGCATCAATTTCAGCGTCGGATGGCCAGATGTCTTTGAGGTAAATCGGGTTACCTTCTTTGTCATGACCTAACGCATCTTTTTCGATGTCAAAACGAATCGTACCTGCAATTGCATATGCCACAACAAGCGGTGGAGATGCCAAGAATGCTTGCTTTGCATATGGATGGATACGGCCATCGAAGTTACGGTTACCAGAAAGTACTGCTGTTGCGTACAAGTCACGGTCAATAATTTCTTGCTGGATAGCAGGATCTAACGCCCCAGACATACCGTTACACGTTGTACAAGCATAAGCCACAATACCAAAACCAAGTTTCTCTAAGTCTTTTAGAACACCTGCTTCTTCAAGGTAAAGTGCAGCCGCTTTTGAACCCGGTGCAAATGATGATTTTACCCAAGGTTTACGAACTAAACCTAGCTCATTTGCCTTACGTGCCAACAAGCCTGCCGCCACGGTGTTACGTGGATTAGAAGTATTGGTACATGAAGTAATTGCAGCAATAATGATTGCGCCATCTGGCATTAAGCCGTCAGAACGGTTTTCAACAACACCTGCAATGCCTTTTTCTTTTAGGTCCTCAGTTGAAACACGTGCATGTGGGTTTGATGGACCAGCAATGTTACGTGTTACTTTTGATAGGTCAAAACGAAGTACACGTGGGTACTCTGCTTTGGTCATATCAGATGCCCAAAGGCCGATTTCTTTTGCGTACTGTTCAACCAATGCCACTTGAGCATCTTCACGGCCTGTTAGGCGTAAGTAGTCGATTGTGTTTTGGTCGATGTAGAACATCGCAGCAGTAGCGCCATACTCTGGTGTCATGTTCGAAATGGTTGCACGGTCGCCCACAGACATGCTGTCAGCGCCTTCACCAAAGAACTCAAGGTAAGCACCGACTACACGCTCTTTACGCAAGAATTCAGTTAGAGCCAACACGATATCTGTTGCAGTAATGCCTGCCTGACGCTGACCAACCAACTCAACGCCAATAATGTCTGGCAGACGCATCCAAGATGCACGGCCCAACATTACGTTTTCAGCTTCTAAACCACCCACACCCACAGAGATTACGCCCAAAGCGTCTGTATGTGGGGTATGTGAGTCTGTACCGACGCATGTGTCTGGGAATGCTACGCCATCACGCGCCTGAATGACCGGAGACATTTTCTCTAGGTTAATCTGGTGCATAATGCCGTTCCCCGCAGGGATCACATCGACATTTTTAAATGCAGTTTTGGTCCACTCAATAAAGTGGAAACGGTCTTCGTTACGGCGGTCTTCAACAGCACGGTTTTTTGCAAAAGCGTCTGGGTCAGCGCCACCGTATTCCACTGCTAAAGAGTGGTCAACAATGAGCTGTGTTGGTACAACTGGGTTAACTTTAGATGGATCGCCGCCCTTCTCAGCAATCGCATCACGCAAACCTGCAAGGTCAACCAATGCAGTTTGTCCCAAGATGTCATGACACACCACGCGTGCAGGATACCAAGGAAAGTCCAAGTCCTGACGGCGTTCAATCAACTGCGTTAAATAAGCAGTTAAGTTCTCGGCATCAGCACGGCGTACCAATTGCTCTGCAAGTACTTTAGAGGTGTAAGGCAGTTTTTCGTATGCGCCTGGCTGAATATCTTCAACGGCTTGATGCACGTCGTAATATTCAAGCTGGGTACCTGCCAGCGGTTTACGGTATTTTGTGTTCATTAACCACGCTCCGCCAATGGTTTAAATTCGAGGTTTTCAGGGCCTGTGTAGTTCGCGCTTGGACGAATGATTTTGCCGTCTTGGCGTTGTTCAATCACGTGTGCTGACCAACCTGCTGTACGTGCAATTACGAATAACGGTGTGAACATTGCAGTTGGAACACCCATTAAGTGATAGCTCACCGCACTGAACCAATCGAGGTTCGGGAACATGTTTTTCACTTCTTTCATCACTGCTTCTAAACGCTCAGCGATGAGGTACATTTTGGTGTTCTCTTGCGCTTCTGCTAAGTCATGCGCCACTTTCTTGATCACTTCGTTACGTGGGTCAGAAACTGTATATACAGGGTGACCAAAACCAATCACGACTTCTTTATTTTCAACACGTTTACGGATGTCCGCTTCTGCTTCATCTGGATTGTCGTAACGTTGTTGAATCACGAATGCAACTTCGTTTGCACCACCGTGCTTAGGTCCGCGAAGTGCACCAATACCGCCTGTAATTGCCGAGTACATGTCAGAACCTGTACCTGCAACCACACGTGAGGTAAATGTAGATGCGTTGAACTCATGCTCAGCATACAAAATAAGTGATGTATGCATCGCTTGAATCCACTCTTCACATGGTTTTTCGCCATGCAGTAAATGTAAGAAATGCGCTGCAATCGAGTCGTCATCCGTTTCAACTTCAATGCGACGACCGTTGTTGCTGAAGTGGTACCAATAAAGCAGCATTGAACCTAAGCTTGCCATTAATTTATCAGCAATGTCTTTTGCGCCAGCTTCGTTGTGGTCTTCATGTTCTGGCGTTAAGCAACCTAGTACTGATACACCTGTACGCATCACATCCATTGGGTGTGCAGACGGTGGTAATTGTTCAAGTGCAGTTTTAAGTGCTGCAGGTAAGCCACGAAGTGCTTTTAATTTTGCTTTATACGCTTTGAGTTCAGCTTTGTTTGGTAATTTGCCATGTACGAGCAAGTGAGCAACTTCTTCAAACTGGCTACCTGCTGCAAGGTCAAGAATGTCATAGCCACGATAGTGCAAGTCGTTACCGCTACGTCCTACGGTACATAGTGCTGTGTTGCCTGCAACTTGTCCGCTAAGTGCAACTGATTTTTTTGGTTTGAAGCCTGTTGTTGTTTCATTTGAGCTCATAAGATTTTCCTTTCCTATCTATCTGAATTTGTTGTTTGTTCAATTTTTACTTGGATAAAACCACGACAGCGTCTTGCCGAGTTCTCATCCAATTTTCTGATTAACCTGCGGTTCGCCTTACTTTTCACGGATGAAAAGTAAGCAAAAATCCTTGTTGGTCTGACGATATATCCCTATATCGCAGTCCAACGTAGCGGCATCCATGCCGCCCTCACGATAGCCAAGACCATCGCTTCCCCTTCTTTTAAAAGAGGGTTTATTTATTTCTTTTTAGCAAATGCGTTGTCTAAGTAGTCTTCAAACGCATAGTAATTAATGCGCTCATATAACTCTTTACGCGTTTGCATAATATCAACCACGTTCTTTTGCGTACCTTCTTTACGCAAGGTTTCATACACAGTTTCGGCTGCTTTGTTCATGGCACGGAAAGCAGAAAGCGGATAAAGTGCAAGGCTTACATCGGCAGATGCCAACTCTTCAGTGGTAAACAGTGGTGTAGAACCGAACTCTGTGATGTTTGCCAAAATTGGTGCGCCAGTCTTCTGAGCAAATTGCTTGTACATATCAAGCTCGGTAATTGCTTCAGGGAACAACATGTCTGCACCCGCTTCAATGTAGGCACCCGCACGGTCAATTGCCGCTTGTAAGCCTTCAACCGCTAACGCATCGGTACGCGCCATAATTACGAAGCTGTCATCACCACGCGCATCAACCGCTGCTTTAATACGGTCAACCATTTCTTCTTGAGTCACAATGGCTTTGTTCGGACGGTGACCACAACGTTTTGCGCCCACTTGGTCTTCAATGTGCATTGCCGCAGCACCAAACTTAATGAGTGCTTTTGTAGTACGGGCAATGTTAAATGCAGAAGCACCAAAGCCTGTGTCCGCATCGACCAATAATGGAAGATCACATACATCGGTAATACGACGTACATCTGTCAACACATCATCAAGGTTACTGATTCCTAAATCAGGTAAGCCTAAAGAACCAGCTGCTACACCACCACCTGATAAGTAAATCGCTTTATAACCTGCACGTTTTGCCAAAAGTGCATGATTGGCATTGATAGTTCCAACCACTTGTAATGGCTTTTCTTGGGCTACGGCATCGCGAAATAGCTGACCTGCGGATTGTTTAGCCATTGTTATGTTCTCCTTGTGCTTGTAGCAGTGTTTGCTCAATAATTTTGTAAGAAGCATTGATATGTCGATGCATGAGCAGCTCGGCAAGTTCACCATCGCCTTCTGCAATTGCATCTAAAATACGGATATGTTCGTCCCAAGCTTTGCTCGGTCGATCGGGTGTGTTTGAAAACTGAATTCGGTACATACGGATGAGGTGATAAAGCTCATCACATAGCATTTTTTCTAGGGTTTTATTGCCACTACTTTTGATAATGCAGTAGTGAAAATCGTCCTGCCCTTCTTGCAAGTAATATCCTTTACCTGCTTTAAAGTTTTCATCTTCGGCATGCATACGTAAGACATCACGTAGCGCCAAAATTTGCTTTTTATCAATATGCTGTGCAGCAAGTTTGCAAGCTAAACCTTCTAATGACGCACGAATCTGGTAAAGCTCTTTGAACTGTTGCAAGGATAACGAAACCACGCGCGCACCCACATGTGCAGTACGCTCAACCAAACGTTGCCCTTCAAGGCGATGAATCGCTTCACGCAAAGGCCCACGGCTAATGCCATAAGTCCGCGCCAGTTCAGGTTCAGAAATTTTGCTACCTGCCGGAATTTGACCCAAAACAATCGCCGTCTGTATTTGTTTAAATACATTCTCGGTCAGTGTTCTTCCCTGACTTTGTAGTGGCTCTGGTGCGAAGGTCAAATCTTGCATATTGTCGACAATTTTTAATCAATTATGTGTTTTATAGCGGGATGAATGAAAAAAATCAAGGTGATTGTTGACACTTTACAGAACGCATCAGGTCAATTTTTATAGCTTAACCTGTTATCTCACCTTATATTTATAGCATTCCACCACTTGATAATTAGTCTTTATAAAACAGATATTTAATATTATTTTACCTATAAATTTATGGTACTTTTTTAGTTGCTTTTCGACCTCTAATCTTTTGTTTCAAACTTTAGTCTACAACCAATGTATTACAGCAAGATTGTAGACAATCTGCTTGAATGAAAGCATGAGTTAGAAATTAGTTTCTATTTACCGTAATTTCTTTTAAATCTTTTTATCATTTTCAGCCAGAAAATATCGATATTAGTGAAATTATCAGGTGCTTCACGGTAGCTTTATTGATACATTATTGAGCATCGACATAGTTGTGGCGTATTTTTCGAGACAGAAAAAACCCAGCACTATGCATATTGTTGAATGAAAGGACTTTTTTGATGTTTCAACATATCCCCCCATACGCAGGCGATCCAATTCTCTCTTTAATGGAACAGTTCAATGCTGATACTCGTTCTGAAAAAGTAAACTTGAGTATTGGTCTTTATTATAACGAAGACAGCATTGTTCCTCAGTTAGAGACCATTATCGAGGCGCAAAAGCGTATTGAGCCTAAGAACGGTAAAACCAAACTTTATTTGCCAATGGAAGGCTTCAAACCTTACCGTGAAGCAATTCAAGCACTTTTATTCGGTGCAAACAGCCCAGCAGTTAAAGCTGGCCGTGCTGTAACCATCCAAACACTTGGTGGTTCAGGTGCATTGAAAGTTGGTGCGGATTTCTTAAAAACTTATTTCCCAAATTCAGACGTTTGGGTGAGCCAACCAACTTGGGACAACCACGTTGCGATTTTCAATGGCGCTGGCATTAAGACTCATTTCTACCCATATTTCGATGCAGAAACGCGCGGTGTAGATTTTGACGGTATGCTTTCTACACTTAAAACTTTGCCTGAGCAAAGCATTGTGTTGTTGCACCCATGCTGCCATAACCCAACGGGTGCTGACTTAAACCCAGCGCAATGGGACCAAGTGATTGAAGTATTAAAAGATCGTAACCTTATTCCATTCCTAGACATCGCTTACCAAGGTTTTGGTGACGGTATGGAAGAAGATGCGTATGCAATCCGTGCTTTAGACCAAGCGGGTCTAAACTTCATTGTGAGCAACTCGTTCTCTAAAATCTTCTCTTTATATGGCGAGCGCGTTGGCGGCTTAACTTTCGTATGTGACGATGCAGAAGCTGCTCAATGCACATTCGGTCAGTTAAAAGCGACTGTACGCCGTATTTACTCTAGCCCTCCTACAACAGGTGCTTGGTTAGTTGATGAAGTGTTAAATGACGCTGAACTTAACCAACAATGGCAAGGCGAAGTGAAAGAGATGCGTGAGCGTATTATCAAAATGCGTAGCATCTTGAAAGACGAACTTACTAAAGCTTTACCAGACCGTGACTTTAGCTACCTTGTAAACCAAAAAGGTATGTTCAGCTACACAGGTCTAACTGCTGAGCAAGTTGATATCTTGCGTGAAGAATATGCAATCTACTTAGTACGTAGTGGTCGTATTTGTGTAGCAGGCTTAAACATGAAAAATGTTTATACTGTTGCTAAAGCGATGTCTGAAGTGCTTGCTAAATCAGTAGAAGCAGCATAAGGCATTTATTAAAAAAGGCGCTTCGGCGCCTTTTTTTATGTCTCGATATTAAGGTTTGGTTTTACCCCAATATTTCAGTTTTGAGGTATGTCCAATCCCCACATTAAAGCTATTGGTTGGGTCAAGTTTTTGATAGAAATTGGCTAATGCAGGTTTGGCAATGTAAAGATGCCCAACATTATGCTCTGCCGGATATTCAGCACGGCGTGCATCGAGTAATTTCCACATTTGATGTTCCATTTCTAACGGGTCATTGCCCTTTTTAAGAATATAGTCCTGATGGAACACATGACAAAAGAAATGCCCATAATAGAGTTTATGGATGATTTTATTTTCCATCTCGGCTGGTAGTTGCTCTACCCATTCGCGGTCATTACGGCGTAGCGCAATATCAAGCGCCACAATATCTTCAACTTCACTACGGTGCGTATCACGATAACGAATTGCCGCCCCCGCAATCGCAAAGCGGTGCAAGAACGCCTTTCGACCTTCTTCTTCACTACATACGAAATAGCTGCCTGACTGATGCACTGCAAAATATTCTTTTAAAAACTGCTCGGTCTGTACTTTTGAATTATTTTCAACACGTAAAACCAAATGGTGCTCATAACGATCTCGATATTCGGTCATACGCTTCGGTAAATGACTCGGTAAAAAGAACGTAATCGCCTGTAAAATATGGTCTGTTAAGCCTTTAATTTTAAATCGTTCTAAAAAGCCATCGACTTTATCTTTCATGGCGAAGGCTTTTGGAACATTGGCTGTACCAAATTTTTCAATAAATAAGAAGGTGTCTTTTCCGTACTTTTCACCAATCAAATAAGCATCACGGTGAATATATTCGCCTGCAATTGGCAAGCTTGGCAGTGAGGTGAGTAAATAACGGCGAATCGCCGTTAAATCATCAGCATCATTAGTACCAATATAAAGGACATTACTTTCTACTTTTTCATAAGTATCAAGACGTACCGCAAACACACAAACTTTACCTGCCGAACCCGAAGCCTCAAACAAACGTGACGGGTCTGCATTAAAACGAGCAGGCGTATCTTCATCGACCTGAGTCACATCATGCGCATAGCGATGGTCCGATGCCTGTTTTTCACTGTCATCTAAAATATCAACGGCTTGATATTGCTGCTTCTCTAAACGCGTCAAAATCTCTTCGGGAGTCGAGCCTAAATTTACGCCTAAATGGTTCACCAATTCTAATTGACCAGCGGCATTCACCTGAGCATATAAAGCCAGCTCAGTATATGCAGGACCACGGCGTACCAAGGCACCACCGGAGTTATTACATACACCACCCAGTACCGATGCTCCAATACACGATGAACCAATTACTGAATGCGGCTCTCGGTTATAGCCTTTTAAAATTTGCTCTAAATTATCTAAGGTCGCACCCGGTAAACAAATGACTTGCTTACCGTCATGAATAACTTGTATGCCCTTTAATCGACGTGTACTCATCACCAAAACAGGACGATCATAATCATCGCCATAAGGCGTTGAACCACCAGTGAGTCCTGTATTTGCTGCCTGCATAATCACAATACAGTCTGCCTCAATAGCAGCTTGAAGCACCTGCCATTGCTCTAGCAATGTGCCTGGCACCACCACAGCAAGCACTTTCCCCTCACCAAAACGACGACCTTGGCGGTACTGACGCGTGCTTTGATCATCGGTCAAAACATAAGAACGCCCTACAATATTTTGTAAACGTTCGATCACTGCTTGAGGAGAAAATGTTTGCATGATGGTTTCCTTTTGGTCATCCATACCACATAGTTTTTTTAAATTTAGAGCAACACGACGTAGTCTTACAGGGAAAACTTCGATGTAAGCAGCTCATTGACGCTTAGCACCAGCAGCTAATCTCTAGGTATTAGATTTAATGCAAATTGGCGACGCATTGGCGGCAGGGATGCCGCCTGTTGAGCAACCGTACAAGGAAGTACGGTTTGCTCAACAAAAGGTTTTTGGTTACTTTTGACCTTTCAAAAGTGACAAATGCCTATACGTAAAACATCAGCAAATCACCAAATTTTGAGGCTGTGCTTACTGCTTCACTTACTATGTTTTAAAGTCCTTGTTTAATCGCCTGTACTAAACAATCCGCATTAATATCCGAAATCGACTTAGCACCCGTGAGCGTCATCGCAACACGCATTTCCTTATCAATTAAATCAAGCAAGTTCGACACGCCTTGCCCACCTGCTGCTGCCAAGGCATACACAAACGCACGGCCAAGTAAAACAGTATCGGCACCGAGAGCTAACATACGCACCACATCTAAACCATTACGAATGCCTGAGTCAGCCAAAATCGCTAAGTCACCTTTGACGGCATCAGCAATTGCAGGCAATGCACGAGCAGATGACATCACGCCATCTAACTGACGACCGCCGTGATTCGATACCACAATACCATCTGCACCAAAACGCACAGCATCTTTGGCATCTTCAGGGTCTAAAATACCTTTAATCACCATTGGACCATCCCAAAACTCACGGATCCACTCAAGATCTTTCCATGAAATTGATGGGTCAAAGTTCGAGCCTAACCAGCCAATATAGTCTTCAAGCCCAGTCGGTTTACCTAAATATTTAGAAATATTGCCCAAGTCGTGCGGGCGTCCCATTAAGCCCACATTCCATGACCAATGCGGATGAAATACTGACTGCATATAACGGCGCATCGCAGCATTTGGCCCACTCATACCCGAATGTGCATCACGGTAACGTGCACCCGGCACAGGCATATCTACGGTAAACACCAGTGTTGAACACCCCGCCGCTTTTGCACGCTCCAAAGCATTACGCATAAAACCACGGTCACGTAATACATAAAGCTGGAACCACATCGGACGGTTAATTGCAGGTACAACTTCTTCAATCGGACATACCGAAACCGTTGAAAGCGTAAATGGAATGCCCTTTTTATCGGCAGCCATCGCGGCCTGCACTTCACCGCGGCGTGCATACATACCTGTTAAACCCACAGGCGCCAAAGCAACTGGCATCGACAGCGTTTCATTAAACAGTTTTGTCTCTAAACTTAACGCTGACATGTCGTTGAGCACACGTTGACGCAATGCAATTTCTGACAAATCTTGTACGTTACGCTTTAAGGTATATTCCGAATACGCTCCACCATCAATGTAGTGAAATAAAAATGGAGGTAAGCGACGTTGTGCCGCAGCACGGTAATCATTGCCAGAAGAAATAATCATTTTGAATCAACTCTATTTAAACGGTTTGCACGTTTCTGGCGAGCTTCGTCTTCATCCAGAGAACGCACATGATTAATCACAAACTCAATATGACCGCAAACAGCTTGGCGTGCGGCCTCGGGATCTTTACGATCAATAGCATCCATCACCTGAAAATGCTGCTCGCTTAGCAAGTCACCATTGACAGGGTCGTTATAAACTTTCTTACGCCCTAACAAGACGTTGTATTGCAGCAAATCAAACAAGCTACGCATCATTTGAATCAGCACCACATTGTGAGATGCTTCGGCAATTGCTAAGTGGAATTCAGCATCTGCCACCGCGGCCTGTGCTGAGTCACCCGCATTTTGGTGACGGCTAATTTCATTAAAATAATGATGAATTTTGGCTCGATCTTCAGGCGTTGAACGTAATGCGGCATACCAAGCAGTGCCACCTTCAAGTAATAACCGCGCCTCTTGCACATCAAAACGGTATAACGGATCTTCTTCAATCAGGTTGCTAATTGGGTTCACAATGAGTTGCTGTGGCCACTGTTCAGGTAACTGCTGAATATAGGTCCCATCACCGCGGCGGCTAATCAGTACACCTTGACTATTGAGCTGTTGAATGGCTTCACGCAAAGACGGACGAGAAACTCCCAAGCTAGTTGCAAGCTGGCGTTCGGCAGGCAAACGGTCACCTTTTTTCATGTGACGCTCTTCAATTAATGCCTGCAATTTCATGACCACTTGATCGGAGATTCTCATCGCGTTTCCTTCACTGGAGTTATGGAATCATCCACGGAACCAGATAAGCCTGAACCGTAATAATGATGCCAACAAAGACAGTGAATATGATGCTATGTTTTACCGTGAAACGGAACAAGTCAGACTCTTTTCCAACTAAGCCTACTGCGGCACAAGCAATCGCAATCGACTGCGGAGAAATCATCTTACCAGTCACACCACCGCTGGTATTCGCAGCCACCAACAACACTTCCGGAATACCAATTTGCTGTGCTGTGGTTGCCTGTAGTGCCGAGAACAAAGCATTTGAAGAAGTGTCTGAACCCGTAAGGAACACACCAAGCCAACCCAAAAATGGCGAGAAGAAAGTAAACGCATGACCCGTATGCGATAGAGCCAAAGCCAAAGTTGCAGATAAACCTGAATAGTTCGCAATAAAAGCAAATGCCAACACCATACCAATTGAATAAATCGGTGTTTTCAACTCATTGAGTGTTTCACCGAAGGTTGTTACTGCCTCACTTGCTTTCATTTTTAAGAAAATAACTGTGATGATCGCAGCAATAAAAATTGCAGTACCTGTTGCAGAGAACCAGTCAAACTTATAAATCGCTTCGTATGGTTTCATCTCGGACACAATTGGCGGCATTTTTTCGACCAATTTATGTAAGTACGGCACTTCAAGTTTAAAAATCCAATGTTCAAGAGCACCATCTTTTGCAAATAATGCTTTAAATGGCTTAACACTCCAGATGGTGACCATTACCGTTAAAATAGCAAATGGAGACCATGCCTTTGCAATTTTCCCAATGCTATAACGTTGAACTGTTGTAGGTTGCTGAGTCAAAGTCTGACCCGCTTCAGGTTCAAAACGGAAAATATGTTTTGGTTTCCAAACACGGAATAACAACGTCAGGCTGACCAATGAAGCAATTGCTGCGGTAATGTCTGGTAACTCAGGGCCAATAAAGTTAGAGGTGAGATACTGGGCAATCGCAAAAGCACCACCACCGACCAATACCGCAGGCCAAGTTTCCTTAACCCCACGCCAGCCATCCATAATCGCCATAATCCAGAACAGCACAATAATGGTTAAAAATGGCAACTGACGACCCACCATCTGGCTAATTTCCATAGTGTCTACACCGGAAACCTGCCCCGCCACAATAATTGGAATACCCATTGCACCGAATGCAACTGGTGCTGTATTTACAATTAAACATAAACCAGCAGCGTAAAGTGGCTTAAACCCTAAACCGACAAGTAGTGCAGCGGTAATTGCGACAGGAGCACCAAAGCCCGCCGCCCCCTCAAGGAAAGTACCAAATGCAAAACCAACCAGTAACATTTGCAGACGTTGGTCTTCAGTAATCGACAAAATACTTGAACGAATAACTTCAAACTGGCCTGTTTTTACCGAAATCTTGTATAGAAAAACTGCCCCGATAATGATCCATGAAATTGGCCATAGACCGTAGAAGAAACCGTAAATGATTGATGCAAAGGCCATTTGACCCGGCATTTGATAGAAAAATAGCGCAATCAGTAATGCAATAATAACTGTGCCCGTACCCGCGATACTGCCTTTTAAACGAAAAACAGCCAATGCCAAAAAGAAGAAAATAATCGGGATTAACGCAACCGCACTAGACAGCCAAATATTATTTAAAGGGTCATAAAGTTGTTGCCACATATTGAGCATTGTCATCTCCTTGAAATGCCGGGGCGAATTTTTTTACCTTAAATTTTTAAACATTCAACACAATTGGTATGACCAATTAAAATTTAAGTGCAAATGTTATTCCTTAAACCGCAGATCGCATCATAAACACAGATATTGGTGAGATCAACAATTAAATAATCACTATAATTGGTATGACCAATAGTATTAAGTAAAATCAAGTAATTTCTAATTTATAAATTTATTTATTAGACTAAAGTCGTAAAAATACTTTCTTATAAACTTAAATATGAACTACAGAAATGGAATGAAAAATTTGAATATAAAACTATAAACATATCTGATTCATGATCTATGTATAATGTGCACACAACTCAAACCACATGTATTGAATTGAATAATGACTACTTTAACGTGTTTTAAAGCTTATGATATCCGAGGCAAGCTCGGCACCGAATTGAATGAAGAAATCGCCTATAAAATTGGCCGCGCTTACGGACAAATCTATAAACCAAAGACTGTGGTTGTAGGATGTGATATTCGTCTAAGCAGTGAAGCCTTAAAACAAGCGACCATCCGCGGGTTAAATGATGCGGGAGTGGACGTTCTTGATTTGGGCATGACGGGGACTGAAGAAGTTTACTTTGCCGCTTTCCATCTCGATGTACAAGGTGGTATAGAAGTTACTGCAAGTCATAATCCAATGGACTATAACGGTATGAAATTGGTTCGCGAAAATGCTCGTCCAATTAGTGCTGATACTGGTTTAAAAGAAATTCAGGCTTTAGCAGAAACAAATAACTTTGAAGAAGTTAGCCAAAAAGGTACAACGCAAAGCTATAACATTTTGCCTGAGTTCGTTGATCACTTAATTACTTATATTGAACCTGCAAAAATCCGTTCATTAAAGTTAGTGGTAAACGCGGGGAATGGTGCAGCTGGTCATGTAATTGATGCCATTGAAGAAAAATTTAAAGCGCTTAATGTACCGGTTGAATTTATTAAAATTCATCATGAAGCAGATGGTACTTTCCCAAATGGCATTCCTAACCCAATTTTAATTGAAAACCGTGACAGTACCCGAAATGCTGTTCTTGAGCATAAAGCAGATATGGGTATTGCATGGGACGGCGACTTTGACCGCTGTTTCTTGTTCGATGAAAAAGGGCAATTCATTGAGGGCTACTATATTGTTGGTCTATTGGCTCAAGCTTTCTTGATTAAACAGTCAGGCGAAAAAATTGTGCATGACCCACGTTTAGTGTGGAACACATTTGATATCGTCGACGAGTATAAAGGTGTTGCTGTACAGTCAAAATCTGGTCACGCGTTCATTAAAGACGTTATGCGTGAACACAATGCTGTATATGGCGGCGAAATGAGTGCTCATCATTATTTCCGTGACTTTGCTTACTGTGACAGCGGTATGATTCCATGGTTACTTACGGTTGCCCTGCTTTCTGAAACAGGGCAATCACTTTCAACACTCGTTGAAAATATGATTACCAAGTTTCCTTGTAGTGGTGAAATCAACTTTAAAGTAACTGATACACAAATCACTATTCAAAAGATTTTTGATTTCTATGCTGCTCAAAACCCGGAAATTGATCGTACCGATGGTGTAAGCCTCGACTTTGGTGCATGGCGTTTTAATGTCCGCGCATCAAACACTGAGCCTCTACTACGTCTCAACATTGAAAGCCGTGCAGACCGTCAAGCTCAGCCAATGCAGCATTATGTAGATGAATTGACTGGATTAATTCAGTCTTAATTTTCAAAACATAAAAAAGGATGGCTTATTGCCATCCTTTTTTTACTAATTCTTCAATAGTTGATAAGTATGATTTTTGCCATCTAGCACATCATAATTTAGACTTTTATACTGTTCTAACAGCGCCTTTTGATCGACCTCACAGTTTTCCCCAGGCAACAGAAACTTTTGATGAACTGCGTTATAGCATTGTGAAACTTGCTGAATAAATTGATAATAATTTGAGAGCGGTATACCCGACATTTGCAGTAACTTCGGTGCTACAAAACTCGCAGCAACGTACGGCTGCTTAAACGCTTTTTTACTAAGCTTGTAGTTGCTCCACACTGCAAAAGGTGTTTGATAATTTTTTAAATTTTTCCGCTCGGGATCATCTTTAAAGAAATTATAATTATCATAAACTCCTTGCAGATTTGGTAAATGATCACCAAACACCAACAAAATTGTTGGTCGATCTACTGTTTTTAAAAACTGCTTTAACTCAAGCAATTTTTGATTGGCACGTATAGTACCTGCTGTATAAGTACTCAATTTCCGCCGATCAATTTCCGATAAATTCTGACTAAACTTAAAGTCTTGTTTACCATAACGCTCATCATTATACATCGGGTG
>NZ_JFWX01000061.1:0-18818 GCF_000588095.1 Acinetobacter sp. 1130196
GCTGAGTTCTCCCCAATCCATTCAAATTTAAGACACAACTTGGGTGCGAGGTCTACCTAATTCCGTAAATCTATTCAGAACTGCCACACGCGCATGAATTTCATTGACCTGACTTTGAAAATGTCTTGCCGTCAGCCTATCACCTAATAAT
The DNA here is from genome assembly GCF_000588095.1 of Acinetobacter sp. 1130196. Taxonomy (NCBI): domain Bacteria; kingdom Pseudomonadati; phylum Pseudomonadota; class Gammaproteobacteria; order Moraxellales; family Moraxellaceae; genus Acinetobacter; species Acinetobacter sp. 1130196. The sequence continues at coordinate 152 of NZ_JFWX01000061.1, forward strand.
TTGATGCAATGCATCTTGGTTTCCACCAAACTACGACGGTGATAACCCGACCATTTTTTCCATAGGGTTCTGCCTAAATGTTTAACCGTTTGAAGTAACTCATTTCGTTCTATTGAACTTATTTTAGAATCTTTCCAGGGCTTGGCATTCTTTCTGGGTGGAATTACTGCATGTGCTTGACGATCTGAAATCACTTTTCTGCAGCACTTCGTGTCGTACGCGCCATCGGTATAGACAGAATCTATTCGCTCATCTAGTGGAATTTGATCCAGTAAATCACCTAGTACTTGTGAATCACTGACATTATTTGTAGTAAGCTGAACGGCACGTATTTGCAGTGTTTCAGCATCTATACCAATATGCAGTTTACGCCATTGCCGACGGTATTCAGGCTGATGTTTTTTACGCTTCCATTCGCCTTCACCTAAAAACTTTAAACCCGTAGAGTCGACAAGTAGGTGTAACCCATCATGACTTTTCTGATAGCTTATAGCAATATCAATATGCTTTTGTCGTCTACAAAGGGAGGAGTAATCTGGTGCTGTCCAATTCAAGCCACAGAGTTTAATCAGGCTTTGAACAAAGCCAGTAACCATACGTAAAGAAAGACGGAATAGAGATTTGATCATTAAACAGCATTGAATCGCTGTATCGGAATAAGTTTGATTTCGTCCTTGCTTGCCTTGTGGTTGTGCATACCATTGCGTCTTAGGATCAAACCAGATTGAAATATTTCCTCGCTTGATTAAAGCTTGGTTATACGAGGACCAATTGGTTGTACGATAGATTTTAGGTGTAGGCTTCTTCATCTGGAAATTATATTACTGAAGAAGCCTTCAAGAATAGCTTTGTGCAACAAAGCCTCTAAAAATTAAAAAGCCACAAATTAATTTGTGGCTTTTCCATGAACTCTAGGAGTAATCGCTTATGAAGTAGGACCGTCTACACGTTCAATACTTACTTTTGCAGTACCAGCATTGGTAATACCAAGACGTTTTGCAGCACCGTATGATAAATCAAGTACACGATTTGCATGGAATGGACCACGGTCGTTTACTTTTACTACCACACTTTTACCATTGTCTTTATTTGTAACACGGATATAACAGTTCAATGGCAGACTACGGTGAGCAGCAGTAAGTGCATTCATATCGAATGTTTCACCACTTGCAGTTTTACGGCCATGAAATTGACGACCATACCAAGATGCCATACCAGTTTGGCTAAACTTACGAACAGTATTTGAAGCTACTGTGTTAAGTTTTTCAATCACTGAAGGCTCATCTTCAGGGATTTCAATTTTAGCTGCGATAGCCTGACGACGAATTTGATCGCCAGAACGTTCAGTGATTGAAAGACTGTTAATGTTAGAAAAACGAGAATTAAAGCTTTGAGTATCTTTACTCAATACACGTGCAGCTAAATTAGCATTTGGACCATCTACATCACTGTTTAATGATGATGATTGCATCATTTCAGCGTGCAGTGGGGCCATGCTTAAACTAGCCGTCAGTGCAAGAATGTATTTCAGCGATAACTGCATTTATATAAACTCCTGAGAACATGCTCTTTTTCTTTTAGCCAACAGGCTAAAAATTGAAGTGAACATGCCTAATTATTCACTTTTGCAATTGCTTGATTGGGGTGGATAATATTCATCGCTTACGGAGAGTGTCTAGTCTTTAACGAGAAATAGTTACAAAAAGGGCAAAAACTTACAGTTTTAGGTTAAAAAATAACCAAATATGTAACAAGGTATTTAAAATGTATGTATTGTGATCGATTTAACAAAAATATTTATTGACTTTTACATAAACTCATCAAAAAGCTAGCCTATCGGCTAGCTACCTCTGTGCCTAATAACCATACAGCAGTCGCATACATTCGACTTTTGTTATAGGTCGTAATTACCTGAAAATTTGGATAGGTTAAATAGTAAATTGGACCGTTATAGTCTTGTAATTGAATAACATTTACCATATCTAAGTCATCAATTTTAACTAATGGGTTTAATGGAGAAATTCCCTGATTTTTGAGCACACCATACGGAGTAGGTTGAGTGAGATCTTTAGCAATAATACTTTCTGGATTTGAGCCTACATAACGAGCCATAAAACCAATTGGCTGATCACGTTGCCAACCTTGCTTTGCTAGGTAATTTGCAATTGAACCAATCGCATCTTCCGCAGAGTTACGAAGATCGATATGACCATTACCATCAAAATCTACTCCATACTTACTGATATTACTTGGCATAAACTGTGGATAGCCAATTGCTCCAGCATAAGAGCCAACAATACTATTGGTTGGATAGCCTTCTTTGTAAGTCCATGCAATCAGAGCAGCTAACTCATCACTAAAATAATCAGCGCGGCGAGGGTAACCAAATGCTAATGTTGCAAGTGCGTCACGAGTAATAAAAGAACCTTTATTTGCCCCATATCCAGTCTCAACACCTAAAATACCCAAAATAACAGCTTGAGAGACACCAAATTGCTGTTCAGCTCGGTTAAGCGCATCTGCATATTGATTTTTAAACCGGACACCACGTTGAATAGTACCTTCAACTAAAAACATAGAGCGATAATCGTACCAAGGCTTACTTTCTCCTGGACGAGTCATAATATTTATAATGTTTGGTAAATTTTTTGCACCGCTCATCGCGGCATCTACTTGTACACTACTTAAACCATAAGTATTCATGGCTTTTTGTTTAAAATTTAAATAATTAGGATCATTTACAAAATCATTGGCTTGAGCAAAATGACTTGTGCTCACTAGGCCGGTACACAAGGCAAGCGCTTTTAAAGTTTTATTAATAAATTGAGACAACATATCTTTTTAAAATTCCAAATTATCGATGTGTATGAATAGACATGACTAAACCAAAAGTGGCCATTAAAGTAATAATAGCGGTACCGCCATAACTCATAAAAGGTAAAGGAACACCCACTACAGGTAAAATACCACTGACCATTCCTGCGTTTACAAATACATAAACAAAAAAAGACAAACCAAAGGCACCAGCAACTAAACGACCGTAGTTATGAAAGCTCTGTAAACCAATCTGAAATGTTCTAAAAATAATAGCTGAATAAAGAATAACTAATATAAGTACGCCAATTAGGCCAAATTCTTCGGAATAAGCCGCAATAATAAAGTCAGTATGGCCTTCGGGTAAAAAGTGTAAATGTGATTGTGTACCTTCAAGAAAGCCTTTACCTGAGAAACCACCAGAACCAATAGCTGTTTTGGACTGAATAATATTCCATCCTGTTCCTAATGCATCTGCTTCTGGGTCAAGTAGCGTTAGAACCCGTTGACGCTGATAGTCGTGTAAAAGAAATTCCCAGGCAATTGGAATAACAATAGCTGCACAAGCTGCTGCGGCACCGATCATGCGCCAAGATAACCCACTTAAAAATAGTACGAAAATACCACTTGCTAATACGAGTAGGGATGTTCCTAAGTCAGGTTGTTCTGCAATCAGTAAGAAAGGAACACCAATTAACATTAATGATAAAACAACTTGAGAAAAGCTTGGAGGAAGTGGTTTGCGTGCTAAAAACCATGAAATCATCATTGGCATGCCAATTTTCATGAACTCACTGGGTTGCACGCTCCCGAAACCGGGAATATCGATCCAGCGTTTAGCCCCCATGCGGACTTCACCAAAGACCATAACTCCAATTAAGGAAAATAGTGCAAATAAATAAAAGTAAGGTGAAAAAGCTTGATAAACCTTAGGGGGAATTTGAGCCAGACTAATCATGACTAAAAAGCCAATACCAAAACTCATGGCTTGTTTACTGACTAAGCCTACATCTTGTGCAGATGCACTATATAGTACCGTTAAACCTAATAGGGCATTTAGAAATAAAAATAGGCATAACCACGGGTCAATATGAAGTTGCTGCCAGCGCGATGGTTGCATGGCAGTACTAAGACCATCTCGAGGAGCTTGGCGTAAAAATTTATATTGTGGACTAGGAGACATGCGGCTTTAACTAGGTCAATCAGTGCTTGGCGCATGCTAACATAAACCTGATTAATGGCAATGTATATCAATATTTTGCAATAAAAAAACCTGGCTCTCGCCAGGTTTCCGATGGTCTATTTTCTGTTAGTTAAAGAATAAACTATCGTGATATTCAGCCATCGCTTTTAGTTCAGTGCGATTTAAACTTGGAATAAGTTTATCGATCGCAATATGGACTGCTTTTGTTACAGCTGCTGCGCCAATATCGGCTGCTTTGCGCTTAATCATGCCTAAATCTAATGTTTTATTAAAATCAGACATAAAGTGTCTAACCATAGCATCACCAAACTGTTTATATAGTTCTGCTAAGGCTGCTTTATTAATGTCATTACCTGCTTGAAGCTCGGCAAAATTATGCTTCAAATTAGTCACTAAACCAGCATCTAAAGCTACACCAACTTTATATTGACCTTGTGGGTCTTTAAATAAGCTTTTCTCTGAAAACTCCACAGATTGTTTAACAACATCGTTTGGTGCTTTACTCAGTAATTGCTTTAAAAGCACAGCAACTGTTGATTTGACATAACCAGCTAGTTTTTCGGCAGTATCTCTTTTTTCACTCGCTGGGAAATGTTGTACTAACTGAGTCAGTACATTTTCAATAATTTCCTCATTAAGTTGTAAAGCAATTTTGTCTCGAAGTGGATATAACGGTTCACTGGAATTCTTATTCGCAATTCCAGTCTGTATATCGTTCAATAAGCCTTCAGAAGGGGTAAAACCAAAAAACGGCATGGTGTATCCTCAAATTATTCGTTTTATTGTCGTGCCAATCGAATCGGTTTTGGCATCCATGATAGATCCGATACTCGGCAAGGATTGATATCAAGTCCACCGCGGCGAGTATAAGTTGCATAAACCATCAGCTTTTCAGGTCGCAAATTTTGCCAAATATCTGCAAAGATTTGCTCAACACACTGTTCGTGGAAACCGTTATGCTGACGGTACGAGATAATATAAGCTAAAAGACTACGATAACAAGGTTTTTTGCCCTTAAAACGGATAAAAACTGTACCCCAATCTGGCTGTCCCGTGACTGGGCAGTTACTTCTCAAAAGATGAGAATACAGTTCAATTTCGACTTCTTCACCAGACTCATCCAATTTTAAAAGTGATGCATCGGGATGTTGTTCTAAACGTTCAGGTGTTAGATCATCAATACAAATGCCTTGTGGTTTAGAAATATCAAGTTCATCTACTTGAAATAGCGTTAGCTCAACTTTTGCACCAGCTGCAGACGATAGATCTTTTTCAACCGTTTCAATAAATAACTCTTTAGAGCCAAACTGAGTGAAGTTAAGACTATTGAAGTATAGCTTTAATGACTTTGATTCAATCAAATTTGGTGAAGAAGCAGGCAGGGTAATTCTGCCAATCGCAACCTGTGGAATACCATGCGAGTTTAACCAAGATATTTCAAAAACATGCCACCAATCTTTACCTTGGTTAATACCTTCAATATGTGAATAGTTTTCACGAGATTGAGCACGTGCAATTGGAAATAACACATCGGGTTGATAGCTAGTTGGATATTGGGTTTCTTTACCCAATAAAGACTGTTCGACACTCATTCACGCATTCCTGAACCACGAGCAAGTAAATAGTAGGCAATTCCATAAAGTACAACACAACATAATGTCACAATGATTAAAGAGAACGTAACGTTCACGTCACTATGACCTAAAATGCCGAAACGGAAAGCATTTACCATATACACAATAGGATTAATTAAAGAAAGTTTTTGCCAAAAAGGACCAAGTGCACTAATGGCATAAAACACACCACCTAAATAGGTGAGTGGAGTAAGTACAAAGGTTGGAATAATAGAAATATCATCAAATGATTTTGCATAGACTGCATTAATAAAGCCGCCTAAGGAAAATAAAACGGATGTAATTAATACTGTATATATAGTTACGAACCAGTTATGTATAAAAAGATGGGTAAAGAACATGCTCATCGCAGTAACAATGGCACCAACTAAAACACCACGACAAATACCACCAATCACGTAGCCCCATAAAATAATATGTAAGGGCACGGGACTCATGATGAGTTCTTCAATACTCTTTTGAAATTTAACACTGAAGAAACTAGAAGACACGTTAGCATAGCTGTTTGTAATAACAGCCATCATGATTAAGCCAGGTACAATAAACTGCATGTAGCTCACGCCGCCCATTTGCCCAATACGTGAGCCAACCAAATTACCAAAAATGACAAAATACAAGCTCATGGTAATCGCAGGTGGTAATAAAGTTTGTGGCCAAATGCGAAGAAAACGGCGTACTTCTTTACGAACTAAAGTCCAGAGGGCAATTTGCAGTTGGTTAAAGTTCATTTTGCCGCTCCTTCAAGATTTTTCTCGACCATTTTGACAAATAGCTCTTCAAGACGATTCGATTTGTTACGCATACTACGAACACGAATACCTTGTGACTCTAAAAGTTGGAATAAGTCATTTAATGTATGTGCTTTATCCATTGTTACTTCTAAAGTACTACTATCAATTAAGTTAAACTTCACACCAATAATATTGAGCTGGAGTGGGGCAATTGGTTCTGCTAAATCAAAAATAAAAGACTCTTCACTCAGCTGGTTTAGGAAATTTTTCATGCTGGTATCTTCTTTAATGACACCACGGTCAATGATGGCAATTTGACGACACAACATTTCTGCTTCTTCGAGATAATGTGTCGTTAAAATAATAGAAGTACCGTTTTCGTTCATTTCGGTCAGAAAATCCCACATAGAACGGCGTAATTCAATATCTACACCCGCAGTAGGCTCATCTAGAATAAGAAGTTTAGGTTCATGCATCATGGCGCGGGCGATCATTAGTCGGCGTTTCATACCACCAGACAGCATACGCGCTTGTATATTGCGTTTTTCCCACAAGCCAAGTTTTTCTAAATAATGTTCCGCTCGTTTCTCGGCAATCTTTTTATGAATACCGTAATAACCAGCCTGGGTAACTAAAATATCGAATGCTTTTTCAAATTGCCCGAAGTTAAATTCCTGAGGGACAACGCCAAGCTGCTGTTTTGCCAACGATGGATGAGTATCGAGATTATGTCCAAAAATCTCAACAGTTCCTGAAGTTTTTTTCGTGAGGGAGCTGATAATACCAATGGTTGTTGATTTGCCGGCACCATTTGGGCCTAACAACGCATAAAATTCACCTTCAGGCACAGTGAGGTTAATACCTTTTAACGCCTGAAAACCATTACGATATGTTTTGGACAAATCTCTTAAAACCAAAGCATCAGTCATGAAATTCTCACATTATGAAAGAGGGGTATATTTTGAGCGATAATGATTAATAAACCAAGTAAAATAGTCGGAATTTTATGAAATTGAGATAAATTTATGAAGTTATTATATATAAATTGGTGCGCCCGGCGGGCACTTGACTAAAAATAACAACTTCTTAGGTTTTTTTATCTTTTCTTATTATTTCATACAAAACAAACAAATGCCAAATTAGCCAATAATCTGTACTTCTATTATTTCTTATTTTTTCCTATTATTTCGGTTATCACAATTACGCCAAGATTACGCCACAAAAATTATGGCTTCATTTAGACAACGCAACGACACAGGGCGAGCCGAGATAAGTGTAAACGGAATTCGCGAAAGTGCAACCTTTGATACAAAAGCACAGGCTAGGGCTTGGGCCTCAAAACGTGAGACTCAATTACGCGAACAGTCACATGGAAAACTTCCGGACCATTCATTTTTAGAAGCAATTGAACGCTATCTTAATGAAGTAAGTATAAAGAAGAAAACTCATGAGAATGAAGTAAAGCGAATGGCTTTCTTTAAACGTGAGTATAAAAAGCTATGCCAAAAACAATTAGCCAAAGTCACAACTGACGATTTAGTGCAATGGCGTGACTCCCGGTTAAAAGAAGTGCAGGGCGCTACAGTCAGACGTGAAGCAAATATTTTAGCTTCTTTATTTACTGTAGCCCGGAAAGAATGGAAGTGGATTAAAGAGTCTCCAATGGCTGACTTAACTTTGCCGCCTCCATCAAAGCACCGGGATAGACGAATTGCTCAAGATGAAATTGATAGATTATGTCTTGCAGCAAATTGGGATAACAATGTCCCGGTAAACTCTACGCAGCAAATTATTATTGCCTTTCTCTTTGCGATTGAGACAGCTATGCGCGCTGGTGAGATTGTTGGTTTAACTTGGGATCGTGTTTATTTAAAAGATAGATACCTAGTTTTAACTGAAACAAAGAATGGTACTAAGCGAAATGTACCACTATCTAAGCGTGCAGTTGAGTTGCTTACTTTATTAAAAGGTCTTGATAAAAAGCAGGTCTTTACTTGTACTTCCCAAAGCTTTGATACGCTTTGGCGTAAATTGAGAGATAGATGTCAAATCACTGACTTGCACTTTCATGACACACGCCATGAAGCTTGTACACGCCTTGCAAGGAAATTAGAAGTTTTAGACTTGGCCCGTATGATTGGGCATAAAGACTTAAGAAGCTTGATGGTCTATTACAATGCTACTGCAAGCGAAATTGCAACGAGGCTAGATTAGCCCCGTTTGCGTGGTCTTCCTTTTTTTGGCTCATCATCCGATTGTTCATTCAACCAGTTTGATAGCTCTGCCAAGTTCCAGCGTCTTCCTTGACCGCACTTAATAACATAGCGCGGTTTAGGGAAGGTTGGTAGGCAGCAAACCGCTGCCTTAAAGTGTACATCTCGATATCCCAAGAACTCAGCAGCTTGAGAATCATTTAGCCAAATATCTGAAGGTGGTAACGCTACAACAAAGTTACTACCTATATTCGCAATTGCTGTCATTTCACCCCTCCTTACTTTCCGCTTTAACAAAATCTGTACCTTCTGGATCTATCCCAAAATATTCACAAATTTCTGTAGCTTTTGTCGCACCTGGCCCATGTCTGGATACATGAACCCAATTCAAAACGTACTTTGGCTTTTTACTATTCATGAGAGCCATTAGATAAAGTTGCTCAAAGTTAAATTCACTCATCCCTCAGCTCCCGATTCAACATCCAACAACATGCTGCCTTCCTCTGGATATTCTGTCATCCAAAAGTAATAGCCTTTGCCACTGTGCCCATCTTCAAAAAATTTAATAGTTAGTTCAGTTTCAAGTTGATCTAAATCATTTTCACCATCTGGATTTACAAATTCGAGAAGGCTTTTTAATTGGTGACCATTAAGAGTTATGCTCATTGTTCAGCTCCCGATTCGCTTGCTTCTACCATTTTCTTCCAGATAAATTCATTGCGAGTATTGCTACTCATCTCAATAATTTCATCGTCAAAATCCCAAGTAGCATCAATCATCTTAGGTGTTGGCTGCTTTGGCACAACAACATAACCCTCTGGTATCGTCTGAGCTTTGGCTTTTTCTAGCTCTGCTCTAAGCCTGTCAATTTCACAAGCCGCATGTTGGCAAATAACACGTAATTCATTTTCGCTATATTCATCTACGTGCATCATCATCAAATGGCTAATTTCAGTACCAAATTGACTATCACCTGCAAATACCCAAACAGCACCATTGTCTTGCTCAAAGCTTAGATTGACTTTGCCTTCTTTATTCAAATCTGTCATGCTGCTGCTCCTTAGCTCGGTCTTTTGCTGAATTTGTCAAACGTTGCCATGAACTGATCAACACTAAATTGAATTGTTTTCTTGGCATTGTGCGGTTCAAATTGAGCAGCATATAGAGCCATACCAAGCCACATTACTGAGAATGTGAAAACCTTTGCTGAGTCTTTATCTTGGCTATTCATTTCATCAACCATAGGCCCAATAATTTTCTTAAAAATCTCTTCTGCGATCTGGTCAGAAGTACCGCTAATTGTGTTTAATTCGATTTGTTTCATGCTGCCGTCTCCATATACTTATCTGCCAAATCATGCATTAGTAGGTTTCCAGAACCTGATTCATACCAAATACCTAATTGGCCGTTTAATCTAAATCTCAAAAGTTCGTTTTGTTCGGTCTTGCTGTAGACGTCTGCGCCTTGATCTACTAGCCATTCTTTAAAGTGCTCTAGTTCGAATGTGCTAAGAGCCATACGGTTTTTATAACTTCGGTTGCTGCCATACCGACTTCTTAAAATTTGCCAGTCGTTCATGCTGCCACCTTCAATGTTTTAATTGCGTCATCTATAGCTTGGTTGAACTTGCGAACATCTTGCTCTAATGCTTCTATCGCCAAGTCTTCGGCATAGACACGAATAATGATGATCTGTAGATCTTCTGGCAGACGTGGGTCATAGCTCACAAAGTCACACCATTCACGACGAGTACAAGCCAACTGACTAGTGATTTGAGGAATGTATTCCTCTGGTACTTGCTTAGTCAGCAGGGTGTTCAAATGCGTTGTAGTGTCTGGGCATTTAACTTCGATTTGCCCGTTATCACCTACAAGCCCATCCGGTGAAGCTCCGAACATTTCAATGAAAGGGTGATCAATTAAACCCGTTCCGACTACAAAGTTACCCGTTTCATTTTCATAAGCTGCTATTGCATGAGGCTCGTTGTCGATACCCCATTGCATAGCTTGGTTAGTGAAGATTTCTTTCTGAACGCCAGTTAGGCGCTCAGCTAGAATAGTTAAACCCAATGCATTTAAAGCTTTGCCTTTATTAGGCTTTGCATTTAAATCCTTTACTCGGCTTGCTGTGACTTTGCCACAGCGTTCTGAATGCCAATCTTCACTACGCTGGAGAATGTTCATACACTTGCCCTTGTGGTTGATCAGCATGTTGTGCTGCTTCTTTCAATGACGCACTATGTTTAGTCCAGAAGTATTTTTTGCAGTCACCTTGCGGTAATTCAGCGTAGCCAGTTTGCAAAGCTTCTGTACCTTCCATGGCCAAAGCGCGCATGTTGTCTAAATGTTGCTGCTCATAAGCTTCATAACCTTGAGGAAGATCTGAACTAACGGTCTGAACGGTAGGGATATGACAATCATCAATACGACGAGCTTCGTCTTCGTCATAAATACCTGAGAATCCAAAAGCAACACGGGCACATTGAATTAAAGCCTTATGACGTAGCATCCGTTTTGGGTATTTTTTCCAAGGTTCTGAATTACCCTGACATTCAGACAAGTATTCAGTTACAACAGTAGGGTGGTTACGGTCTTTACGGAAAATCTTGCATGTGCATGACTCGTCGTCTTGTTCAAACTGGATACCATCACATACAGGATTGTCATTAATAATGCGCGCCCACCCATCAATACCAACAACTGGTGTGATGCCCCCACCTTTGGCAGGGAATGCATAAATTTCTTTTGTAAAAGGGTTTAGCTTGTACTGGTTTGCAACAATTAATAGAGAGAGAAATTCATCATTTGTTGCTTTCTTAAATACTGTATTAACAAGAGTATTTGCTAACTCAGCAGGATCAACATCTTGCATATTAAAAGCTGATGCAATCTTGCTAACTTGCGACAAAACAATATTACTCATCTTCTAATCCTCAAAACTTAATAGATACGTGTGGAACTAGGCCTTTATTGATTGCCTGCAAAATCTCTTTGCTTTTTGCTTCATCAATACCCAAAGCCAATAAACCTTTAAGTGCTTCATTACAGATTTTTTTACGGTGTGCTTGGTTAGCTTGGCGCGCTTCTTCTGCTTGGCGTTCGGCCTCTAGCTTTGCGGCTTGCTCAGCTTCAATACGTTTACGTTCTGCTTCTGCTGCATGTTGTGCACGTAATTCAGCAGCTTCTTTTTCAGCAACTAAACGGGCTTCACGTTCAGCAGCTTCGCGTTTTTCACGCTCTGCTTTAGCAATAGCTTCTTGCTTTTCACGTTCTACACGTTCGGCTTCTTCTTTAGCTTTACGCTCAGCTTCTAGACGGGCTCTTTCAGCTGCTTCATGTGCAATCGCTTCGTCACGTTCTTTTTGTTGACGCAGTATTTCTTCTTGGCGAAGACGTTCTAATTCAGCCTGCTCGGCTTCATATTTTTCACGTGTAGTAAGGGCAGTGCGTAACTTCTCTAATGTTTCAAGCTTTGCAAGTTTGGCTTCTTGCTCAAACTCTTCAAAAGTCGAGTCAATCTCAAGCTTCTCTATATCAAAAACATAGCCTTTGATCACATGAGCTTCTTGGTTGACGGTGTTTTCATCATAAAGGCTTCGAATAGCTCGAATAGCCCCAGTATGTTTAGCAACACGGTCTTCTTCTGCTTGTTCCCAAGCATCACGTGGTGCCAAAATCTCATCACGCAATAAATCAAACTTCTTAACAATTGAGATTCGATCATCATCAATCACTTTGATTTGAGCTTTTTGTTCAGCTACTAATTCTTTGCCACATTTCTCAATAAGTGTTTTTGACTTACTAATTTTCAAAGCAAGTGAACCAATTGCATCACGGCCTTTTTTAGTGCTCACATCAGGCACATGAGAACGAACTTCTTGAGCAATGCGTTCATACAATTCATCTGTACCACCACGTTTAGCGAAAGCCGCTACAATTACGTTTTGTTCTAATACTTGTAATTCATTAACTTGTGTATTTACTGGCGCATTCATAATCTTCTCCTAATTATTTTCTACTGGTCGTTGTTCGAGTGAGTCTTTCCAGTCTTCTTTAGGCTCAGATCTATAACAAAGAACAACTTCATCAAGTTCCTTAACTAACCACTCATTGCCCCACATAAAAGGTTTAGTGGTGTAGCAACAAGTCAACCCATTTGCATCAGTTGCAGCCCAATTGGCTTCTACTGGAATGGTTGACCAATCGTATTTAGTTCCCATCACACCACTCCCGCTTCTTCATCTGCCAATTCTTCGGCGTAGTATTTAAGCTGCTCGTTTAAGTCAGCCACTTGTGTTGATGTGAGTTGAAATAGAAGGCCGATTGGAGTCTCTACATATTCAGTACCAACAACTTCAACATGTGTGCGGTCATCTACTACTAGTTGATCGTAAAATTGATCCTTACTGTCCTCTGGATTCATAAGAGAACCAACCACACGAACTTGTTTAGTAACATCGGCAACCATCTTGCATTTCAAAGTTGCACAGCCGCTTTCCAGTTCAAATGAAACTGTATTGTCTTTAACTTCAAACTCACCAGACACTTGAAGCATCGGGAAAGAAGGGCACAGCAACTCTGGCTTGTTAACTAACATATTCATTAGATAATCCCCCAGTGAACCGCCAAGATGAGGTTGAAGAACCCAATGAAACTAGCTAGTGCTATGTAGTTATCCATGAGAGGGCTCCTTGTCTTGCTCACCCTCACTAAGCTCTTTAAGTCCTTTAAGGGTTTGTTCAACTAAGTGTGAGAAATCAACTTCATAACTAATTCTTGAACCATCTTCAGATTTAAGCTTCAATGAGATGCTTGGAAGCTCTATGCCTTCATGTTCAACAAGCATCATTAGGGCTTCAATTACCACAACTGAAACGGTTGCAACTGATTTTGTATCCATTAGTTATCTCCTTCCACTTGCACACGCACATACATGTTCTGCTTTGCTTTGAGTTCGTTGACGTGTTGCTCGTCGGCACAGCCTTTTAAGAATGCAAATGCAATGAAGGTGATAATCCAGAAAGCTACGAATGCTTTCGAGCCATCCCTAAAGGCTTGGCTAAACTTGTACTTTTCAATTCTTTGATTCATACTTATCTCCGCATTAGATGCAAACCGCCTAGACTCTGACCCCTATGGCGGTTTTTGTTTGTTGATGAGATAAATATCGCATTTCCGATATTATTAGTCAATAGGGAATCCGATATTTTTATAGAAATTCCGATTTTTTGTGTTTTAATAGACAAAAGAAAACCCACACGGGGTGGTGGGTTATTTGGAGTTTATTGAGATGAGCAAAGAAAACCTTTATTTCTGCTTAAATATGTTCTCTAGTTGCGGTGCATTATCATTTTCTATTTTCACTTTAGGTAGACATACTTATCTTGGGTTCTTTTTTGGCGCCCTATCTCTGGTATTTTTTTTAGTATTTATTGTTGCATTAATTAACAAACTTTCATCTTGTCAATGTAAGAAAGAACAGCAATAAGCACTGTAATCAATGTTAAAAAAGTAGTTAAAAAGTACTTCCATTCTTGCTTAATTAGTATCAATAGGGCAATGAATGGCTCAATAAAATAACTCAAAAACCTAGCAACAGGACTTCTATAAGGCTCCCTTATAATTGTATCAATGCCAGTAGCAGGGTTGCTGTCAATTAGGCCTGGATCTCCTTTGTACCAAGTCTTAATCTTTTTTACTAATTCTCCAAACATATGTTATTCTCAACTTATCAATTATCTTGTGATATTGGTGGGCGCAAAGGCTAATGCTGCCAACATTAGTCAATCCAAGACCTTCCTAAGCTTGGGTGGAAAGACCGACTTACTATCGGTCTTTTTTTATTATTTAATCTTCTGCCCAAGCTTTCCTTCTTTTACCAACTGCACGACCTGCTCATTAGTAAGCACAGGAATAAAGACTTTGTCGCCAATATCTTTAGAAAGAATCTTCACTTCTTCGGCTGTTAGCACCAAAGCTTCACCATGTTTCGCAGCATCATTGATACGGGCAATGATTTGGTTGATTGGTAGTTTTGAATTGTCCATGTATCACCTAAAACCTTAATTTAACTTTTTCTAACACGCTTTGGGCGTGAACCCCCTAATGGTCTAAATGCATCAATAACCAAGCCTACCAGTTCCATACCATCTTCAAATTCAATAATATTCGGGTGAAAGTTAGGATTTAGGGCTTGCAGGTATTTGCGCTGATCGCTTTCAATTACAAGCTTTTTAAAGGTTGCATCTGTATTATTTCGAACAACAATTAGATCATCAGGAAGTAAATCACAAACCTGATAGTTTGGATTAACTAAAATATAGTCACCTTCTTCATATTTTGGGGAATTACTTACGCCAACAACTCTTAAATAAAAACATCCATCTGGATCATCTGCACTAAGGGGTGGCAACCATTCATTTATTTTATTAGGATCGATAGCTTCTACTGATGTCATTGTTCCTGCCTGCACCCAAGAAAGAACGGGAATTAGCTTTTTAGTTATAGGCTCAACGTTATTATCAAACTTACTGACAATGCCTTTTTTTAACTCTTCTGCGGTAACACCAAGTGCGGTAGCCAACTCAAGTATAGAGCCTGTCGATTTGGCATTCCCTGTTTCGAGATCAGAAATTACAGATTGTTTGACACCTGACTTCATAGCCAGTTCTTTTTGAGTCATTTTCTTAGCTTTGCGAATTGCTTTTAAGTTTTCGCCCAAAGTAGCCATAAATTTGTCCATTGTTACTTCTATCGGAATTCTGATACATATTTCAATCGGTTTGGCTATTGAATAAATATCGGAAAACCTATATATTTAATAAAAATTATCGGAGACCGCCCATGAATCAATGGCAGAAGATGATCTCTGAGTTAAGGGAAAAGGGTCTTACTCAGACATTTATAGCCGCAGAAATCGGGTGCTCACAGAATTACGTTAGTGATTTAGAGCGCGGGTTATGTGGGAAACGCCTTTCATATGATCTAGGAAGAAAACTAGAAAATTTATGGAAGGAATATTGTTCAGAACAATTAACCGCTTAGGAACTAAACCATGAGCAAAGTATCAACCGAATTGAGTGCAAGGGCTAGAAATGAAGTTTCTAGAGTTTTGCAAGCCCTTGCATCAAGCAATCAAAGTCAGGTTGCTGAACAGTTGGGGATTGATCCAAGCACATTATCACGAATGAAAAATGATAGAAAATCCAATGGCTTGACTGAGCTTGAGAACTGTTTAGTGCTATTGGATGTTCTTGGATTCAAAACTGTACTCAAGAAATATCGAATGATTAGCGAGGAAAAACTAAATGCGCTTTTTGTGATGTCAAAAGCGTGGATGGAAAGCAAACAAACAATTGACGATCTTTTTCAAGATGACATTGAAGATTTCGGCATGTGTTTTGAGCTTGGATATAAAGAAAAAGCCTGATTTCGTGGATCAGGCTTAGTGTTCAATCGGAGAAGGACCAAATGAACTATCAAATATTAGCAGACATTGAACTAAATCGGAAGATTAGTTTGTTTCAAAAAGCGGTTGAGGCTTATGCAACAGAGCGAACTTTAAAAAACTCTATTGCTGTGGCAGAGGCTAAAAGCAAATTGGAGCGTCATTTTTATGAATCAAACAGCTTTGAGGTTCATGAAGGAGTATGAGCATGGAGTTTACGAAGGGGCAAAGTATGTGCGCCAATATGGTGATCTTCAAAGGCTCTATGATGCTTCAAGTGATGAGTTCTTCATTGAAGAAATCAACGAAGCTTATGAAGAATTTAAAAGGAGTTTGGTATGAGTAAGGTTATTGCGCCGAACTTCACACAAGTTCCAAATGTTGTTGTTGATGAGCTTGCAGCTAAGTTAAGTGATTCTGCATTCAAAATGTACGTTGTTCTCATCCGCAAAACTAAAGGATGGGATCAATCACGTGATGCTATTTCAATCAGTCAATTTGAAAAAATCACAGGTAAGAGCCGTCCAACAGTTGTCAAGGCGATTGAAGAGCTTGTTAAGCTTCGCTTAATTAAGAAAACAAAGTGTACAAAATTTGGCAATGAATATGAGTTGAATTTAGCATTTTCTATTGATGGTTTGCTACTAAATTTCCCAAGTAAAAAATCTTTACTAGTTAAAAATTTTAACCAAGCTAGTAAAAAATCTTTACTGCTACTAGTTAAAAATTTTAACACACAAAAGAAACTATCAAAAGAAACTATCAAAAGAACAAGTGGTGCAGTTAAAAAAGACTCTAAAAAATTCTCAGAAGATTTTGAGAAGTTCTGGTCTGCATATCCAACTTGTAAACGTAAATCAGACAAGTCTGGCACCTATAAAACTTTCACAAAGCATGAAGGATGTTTTGCGATTGAAACACTTCTTTCAATTCTTGAAAAACAAAAATCTGATGTCTCTTGGACAAAGCAGAATGGTGAGTTCATTCCATCACCTAGCGTTTGGCTAAACCAAAAACAATGGGAGAACGAATTTTGGTTTCAGGTCAACAGCCCTGTGGTAGCTCCTGATTTCTCTAATGCCCAATTGCAATATGGAGATTGGTAATGAGTACAAACATTCAAAATATGACAATTGAGCAGAGTGTGCTAGTCGCCTTGATGACAGTGAGCCATTCTTTGGAAGTTGTCGCAAATGATCTTTCTGAAGAGCATTTTTATGCAGGTCGTCACAAGATTATTTACAAGGCGATTGTTGAGCTTGCTAATGCTGATATGCCATATGACTCAGTATTTGTTTGCAAGCATCTACAAGAACGTAACCTTCTCAACGATATTGGTGGAGAAGAGTATTTAATTGAACTTAACAGTGCGGTTGGTAGTGTCCACCATCTTGAATATTTTGTTGCTGAGTTGAATAAACTTAAGCAGCATCGTGAAGTTGAAAATATTGGTCTCTCGATTGCAGAGTGCGCTAAAGATTTGACCATTACTGATGTTTACTTAGCTGCTGAGAATTTATTTAGTTCTTCTAGTAATTCGATTGAGCAAAAGCAAACAGGTTTTGATTTTAATCAAGCTCTAGAGAAAACACTTGAACGATTCGAGAAGAAAATTGCTCAAAAAGAGCAAAAGGGCTTCATAGGTGTTCAGTTCAATATTCCGCATCTAGATAATCTCTTGGGAACAATTGAAAAAGGGCATTTTTGCGTAATTGGTGGTCGTCCGGGCAGCGGTAAATCTACTCTTGCTCAGATGTGTGCAATGCAGACTGCAAAGCGTTTCAATATGCCAGTGCTGTTTATCTCCGCTGAGATGGATACACCAACCCTAACCAACCGTATGATCTCGGCATTAGGTGCAATCCCATATAACAATCTTCACAACGGGGAAATTTATGACGGGATGTTTGAAAAGCTTACTGGCACGATAGCTCAGTTCCGCAACCTTCCAATTTTTATTGAAGAGAAGCAGAAGCCAACAATTTCTGAAATCCAAAGCTATGCGCGTAAAGCAAAACGCAAATATAAGGCTTTAGGCTGCATCATTGTGGACTACTTGGGCTTAATTCGTGACCCATCTAAAAAAGACCGTGTTCAGGAAGTTGCATCAATTAGCCGTGATTTAAAAGCTATGGCTAAAGAGTTCGATTGTCCAGTAATTGCATTAGCTCAACTCAACCGAGCAGCAGAAGGACATAAACCTGTTGCAAGCGACCTTAAAGACTCAGGTCAAATTGAACAGGATGCAGACCAAATTATCATGGTCCACCCATTACTCGAAAAAGAGACAAATGCACCTACAGGTGTAACTGAATTAATCATTGCTAAAAACCGTCACGGGAAGCGCGGATCTGTAAAGGTTCAGGATCGCTTAGATATTTGTCGTTTCGTAGGCATGTCATTTCCAGTGGAAGAGAGAGGTGCAGCGTGAAACATAATCTTATGTTAGGCGATTGCCTCGAGCGCATGAAGGAAATTGAAACGGGTACTGTGGATATGATCCTTTGCGATTTGCCATACGGTACCACTTGCTGCAGCTGGGATGCCGTTATTCCGTTTGAGCCACTTTGGGAACAGTACGAGCGAATTATTAAAGATAATGGTGCGATTGTTTTATTCGCTGCT
>NZ_JFWX01000062.1:0-18173 GCF_000588095.1 Acinetobacter sp. 1130196
TTACCTGCAGAACTGCGTAAAACGTTGACCTATGACCGTGGACGCGAGATGTCAGAACATAAAATACTCGAAGAAGATTTAGGCATAGATGTATATTTCTGTGACCCACATTCACCTTGGCAAAAAGGCACATGCGAAAATATGAATGGTTTAATTAGGCAATATTTACCTAAAGGGATTGATTTAAATCAGGCAGATCAGCATTATTTAAATCAAGTTGCCATGTCACTGAATACTCGTCCTAGAAAGGCGTTAGATTGGCTTACACCATTAGAGAAATTTGCTCAGCTTGTTGATTATCATATGGCTTTTGAAACTGTCGCACCTCATGTTTGAATTCGCCATCTATCTCAAATAAAAAATCCTAAAATTACATTTTCTTTAAAATAACTCTTATTATAAAGATTAATTTAAATGTACTTTAAATATATTAAATTTTAATTTATGTGACATATTTAACAGAAATTTAATTTTAAGTAGATTGTTTTTTAATTTATAAAAAAAGAACCCCACCTTTAACAAAAAAATAATAAAATACACTAAATATCAATATCTTAATAAAAATCACTTCTAATAAATACAGAATAAACGCGATATTTTTTCACAAAATATTCTTTATATTATTGTAAGTAAATTTTACCTTACATTAAAAAAATAAAAACCAATTTAATTACTCAGAATTACCGGCACACCTTGAATTGGAAGCAATTTAAACTCATTAATTTTTATAATTAAACTTAAGAAAAGCAATAAAATTGAAGGTTTGCTTAAGTAATTTTCATATTGTATTTTAAAAATGAAAAATAAATAAATTTATATATTAAAGATAGATCTAATAATAAAAGTGAGATCAAAATGATTGAATGGTTACAAGGTGTTTTAAAACACAGCCCCGAAATATTATTGTTCTTATCACTCGCAATAGGTTTCTGGATCGGACAGTTCCAGTTCGGAAAATTTCAGTTTGGCGGAGTCGCAGGCTCCTTACTTGTAGCGGTCGTTTTAAGTCTTATTGGCGTACCGGTCGATAACGGCGTTAAAGCAATTTTGTTTGCTCTCTTCATTTACGCCGTAGGGTTTGAAAGTGGCCCCCAGTTTTTTAAATCACTCGGACCACAGTCCATAAAAGAAATTCTTTTAGCTGTATTTATGGCAGTGTGTGGTTTAGTCACCGTTTTAGTCATGGCCAAAATTTTCCATCTGGATAAAGGTTTGGCTGCCGGACTCGCCGCTGGTGGTATGACTCAATCTGCCATTATTGGTACTGCCGGAGATGCCATTTCGAGACTCGATTTGCCTCTAGCTGAAATTCAAAGACTTCAAGCAAATGTCGCGATTGGCTATGCCGTGACTTACATTTTTGGTTCATTGGGCGCGATTATTGTTTGTGTGAATATCTTGCCTAAATTTATGGGTAAAGAAATTCACGACGATGCTTTGAAAGCTCAAAGTGAACGACTCAAAGGTGCTTTTGAACTCGCGCCGGGTCAAGAACTTGCAATGCCGGAAATTGTTGGTCGTATTTATAAAGTCAAACAAGCCAACGGACACACTATTGCGGAACTTGAAGCAAAACAAGCCAGTATTACGATTGAACGGTTAAAACGTAAAGATCAGTTTATTGATGTTGCTCCCGAACTGACTTTACAAACTGACGATGTCGTCTTACTGGTCGGTCGCCGCGCCAGTGTAGTTTCGGTGGCTGACCAAATCGGACCCGAATTACAGTCATCGCAAGGTATGGAAATGATTATGGATACCAGTGATGTCATCCTACGAAATTCCAAATACATTAACCGTACCTTGGGAGATATTAAAGCCAATACTCCTGCGTATTTAAAACACGGTATTTATGTACTTGCAATTAAGCGTAATGATGAATCTCAACCGTTAAGTGACGACACCGTTTTAAAACAAGGCGATGTAGTTACCGTATATGGTACAAAAAGCGACCTCGACCGTTTGGTGAAAGAAGCAGGCAAAGCCTTGCCTGAAAGCTTAAAAACAGACTGGATTTTTCATGGTGCAGGCCTTGTGGTCGGTTTAGCGATCGGTCTTTTTGTGATTCGTTTAGGAGATGTGCCATTAACGCTTGGTGCTGGTGGTGGCGCGTTACTCTCGGGTCTTCTCTTTGGTTGGATCCGAAGCAGAAATCAGGTGCATGGCAATATGCCGTTAGCGGCTTCACAGCTTCTTAAAGACTTGGGGTTGGCAGGCTTTGTTGCAGCGGTCGGCTTACAATCAGGTTTACAGGCCATTCAAACCATTAAAGAAAGTGGTCTTTCACTCTTTATGATTGGCGTGGTGGTAACCCTAGTTCCTCTCTTACTTTCCATGCTGTTTGCTCGTTATGTTCTGCGTTACAGCAACGTTGCAGTGATGGCTGGTGCGCTATCTGGTTCACGCAGTGCAAACCCTGCATTTGGTGCAATTTTAGACAAAGCAGGAAACTCGATTCCGACCGTTCCATTTGCAATTACCTATGCCCTAGCAAATGTGTTCTTAACCTTACTCGGACCACTGATCGTAGGCTTGGCCTGATTTTATACATTGAATTAGAAATTTTATTCATCTCACTATAATTAAGGAGACGTCCCATGGGGAAAGTCGATTATTCTAAATATGCAAAACTCAGTCCATTTGAACTGAAAGATAATTTAATAGAATTAGCTCAAAGCCGAACTGACCGCATGATGTTAAATGCTGGGCGTGGTAATCCGAACTTTCTTGCGACTATCCCACGCCGAGCATTCTTTCAACTGGGTTTGTTTTCGGCAACCGAATCCGAGTTTTCGTTTTCATATATGCCAGAAGGTTTAGGTGGTTTCCCTCGCCCTGTTGGACTCCAGTCACGTTTTGATAACTTCATTTTAGAAAACCGCGATAAACCCGGTGTGGTCTTTTTAGGCAAAGCGGTGTCTTATGTCCGTGACCAATTAGGCTTAGACCCTGATCTGTTTTTACTTGAAATGGTTGAAGGAATTTTAGGCTGTAACTACCCAGTGCCAGACCGAATGCTCAGAGTGAGTGAAACGATTATTAAAGAGTACGTCTTACGAGAAATGGGCGTCCAAGGCATGCAAAAAAGAGATTTAGATTTGTTTGCTGTTGAAGGCGGAACAGCCGCAATGGCCTATATCTTTAACTCACTCAAAGAAAATAAAATCATTAAAAACGGCGACCGCATTGCCATTGGTAGTCCCATTTTTACGCCATATCTGGAAATTCCAAAACTTAATGACTACCAGCTTGAAGAAGTGCTCATTGAGGCTGACCCTAAACTCGGTTGGCAATATCCAGAGTCAGAACTTCGAAAGTTAGAAGATCCATCTATTAAGGCGTTCTTCTTGGTCAACCCAAGTAACCCGCCATCGGTCAAAATGAGTGATGAAGGACTTGCGATTTTGGCGGATATTGTCAAAAAACGCCCCGATCTGATTATTTTGACTGATGACGTTTATGGTACGTTTGCCGATAACTTCAAATCACTTTTTGCAATCTGTCCTGATAACACCATTTTGGTTTACTCGTTCTCTAAATACTTTGGTGCGACTGGTTGGCGACTTGGTGTCATTGCACTTTCAAATAACAATGTGCTTGATAAACAAATTGCGAATTTATCGAAAAAAGAGAAGAAAGAGCTTGAAGAGCGCTATTCATCTTTAACTACTGACCCATCAAGTATTAAGTTTATTGACCGTTTAGTTGCAGACAGCCGTAATGTTGCTTTAAACCATACGGCTGGCCTGTCTACTCCTCAGCAAGTACAAATGGTTTTATTTGCACTCTTTAATATGATGGATTCACGCCAAAGCTATAAAAAAGCAGTTAAGTCTGTTGTACGTGAACGCGATGCAGCACTGTATCGACAACTTGGTGTTGATGTTCCAACAGATCCAAATGCGGTCGACTACTACACCCTTGTTAACCTTGAAAACACCTCACGCACTCTCTATGGTGATGAGTTTGCCGACTGGGTTATGAAAAATAAAAATCCGACCGAGCTATTGTTTAGAGTAGCAGATGAAACAGGTGTGGTTTTATTACCGGGTTCTGGTTTTGGTGTGCAGCACCCTTCTGCCCGTGCGTCATTGGCTAACCTAAATGAATATCAATATGCTGCTATTGGTGATTCTCTAAGACGCTTTGCAGATGAAGCTTATGCGGAATATTTAAAAACCAAAAAAGGAAAATAACTGCATATAAAAAGTGAGGCTCTAGCAGCCTCACTTTTCTATTAATTCTCTAGCTAACTTTTACAAATAGTCACGCCACCATCGGCAAGTAAAGCACTTCCTGTAATAAAGCTTGCATCATCACTCACTAGAAAAAGTGCAGCTTTCGCAATTTCATCAGGCTCGGCTAAACGTTTCACGGCATGTATGCTTTTTATAAACTCTAGCACTTCTGGCGAAGACGTCGCCTCTTGTCCCATTGAAGTATTTGTTCCACCGGGTAAAAGCGCGTTTACTCGAATACCTGCTGTTGCATATTCTGCGGCCATCACTTTGGTTAAACCAATCAGTCCAGCTTTGCTTGCAGCATAAGCCGCCATTTGCGGGAACCCAATATGATGCCCCACAAAAGATGCGGTAAACAGGATTGAGCCATATTCCTGCTTTAACATGACTTTAAGCTGCTCTCTAGCCGACTGAAACGCACTGGTTAAATTGCTTTGCAGTACGTGATTCCAATTTTCATCGGTTGTGTCGTGAGTCAGTTGATATTCGCCCAATAGGCCTGCGTTATTAAACGCAATATCTAACCGTCCATAATATTGCAAGGCCGTATCAATCGCTTTTTGCATGGTTGTCGGGTCATTAAGATCCCCTGCGATAAAGTGCGCAACAACTCCATCTTGATTCAGTTTATTACAAAGCTGTTCTAAAATATTTTCACGGCGTGCAACAAGAATAACTTTTGCACCTTCCGCTACAAATAGGGACGCCGCGCTTAAACCTATACCTGAACTCGCACCCGTAATAATAGCTACTTTGTCTTTTAATCTGGTCATACTCACAATTCCATCTTTGTTTAAATTGATGGATATATTCTGAATAATCTGAAGAAAATAGACTCTCTGATTCTTGCTGTTTTGAAAAAATTAACGCTATAAAAACAGCAAGCTAAGCCCGCTTTTATAGAGTTAGCTTCTTGCCAGTTCTGCTTCTTTCTCTAACAATGCACGTTTACGTTCCACGCCCCACCGATATCCCGAAATAAAACCATCATTTCGAACCACACGATGACATGGAATAGCAACCGCCAACATGTTTGCTGCACACGCCCCTGCAACGGCCCGAACTGCTTTAGGTGAACCTATTTTTTGGGCTATATCAGAATAACTGGCCGTCTGCCCCGCAGGAATTTCTTTCAAGGCTTGCCATACTCTTTGTTGAAATGCGGTCCCTTGAATATCTAGCGGTAAATCTAATCCGATTTGTGGCGCTTCAATAAACCCGACAATATGCGCAATCAGTTGCTCAAACTCATCATCACACCCAATTAAATCGGCTTCTGGGAATTTATCTTGTAAATCATTTAAAAGCTTTTCAGGGTCATCGCCTAGCAAAATTGCACAAATTCCTTTTTGACTTTGAGCAACTAAAATATCTCCTAAAGAGCACTCACCTATGGCGAAAAAAATACGTACACCTTTACCGCCAGATTTCCATTCTTTCGCTGTCATACCTAATAGCGAATTTGAATTTTCATAAAACTGACTATTCGAATTAAAGCCTGCATTAAATATCGCATCAGTCACACTGATATTTTCATTTAAGTTTTCTCTTAGCTTTTTACTTTTATGGGCATCGGCATAGCCTTTAGGTGTTAGACCAGTAATTTGCTTAAAAACTCTATGAAAATGGTATGCGCTCATTCCCACATGATCTGCCACGTCTGATAAAGACAGGTTTTCCTCATGCAGCTCAATATATCTACAAGCTTTCTCAATTTTTTCTACAAGCTTTGGATCGTGTGCGTTCGAGAGTCTATTTTGTATTTTTTGGCTAGCTCGATAACCATTTTTCTCGGCTTTCGCGGCACTTTCAAAAAAAAATACATTTTCTTTTTTAGGCAGCCTTTTTGTACTTGACGGTAGACAGTACATCCCTGAGGTTTTAACGCCATAAACAAAATATGCATCAGCTTCAGCATTTCGATCTACAATTGCTTGCCATCTATCCTCGTCTGTTATCCACTGATTTTTCATTTTGCTCACCTCAATTGCAATTTAATATTTAATGACTTATTTTCGCAACTTTGTTGATAAGCAAAACTCTTGGTATTGCTATTTTAATCTTTTCAACGCAAAAACATTCCAATGCAACTTTACTCCGAGCACACCCAATAAAATTAATGCTGCACCTAAAATTTGAGTATGGGTCAGCACATGATCAAAGAAGAAATAATCAATTACTATGGTCGATATAGGATAGATAAAAGATAAGATCGCAATGTTATTTAAAGGTATTTTCTTAATTGCAGAGTACATTAAATAGTAAAGAAATGCTGTGTGTAAAACCCCTAACCCAAGTACAAATACCCATTGTTGGCCTATCGGTGGATTTGTAAAAACCGAAATAAACGGAGTCATAACAATGGCTCCACTTAAGGTTTGTATAAACACAATTAATAACGGCGGTGTATTGGTTAGTTTTTTAGTGATTAGAACCGATATTGAATACAGTGTAGTGGCAACTAAAACCAGCCCTAAGCCAATTAACTCATTCGTATTCACCGAGGCACTGCCCAAACCTATAATCACAATTAAGCCTACAAAAGCAACTATGGTCCATAACACATCATTTTTATTTAGCTTTTCATGAAAAACTAAAGCTCCTAAAAATAAAATGACAAACGGGTTTACGTGATAAACAATCGTTGCTAAAGAAATAGAGGTTTTGGGAAAAGCGGCAAACAGTAGAACCCAGTTAAAAATAATCAGTAGGCCTGAACTCACCATTAAAAATAATTCTTTTTCGCCAAAGTATACTTTTTTAAAATAACCATAGAATAAACAGATGGGTATTAGGCATAGTGCTGAAATAAGGCAGCGAAAAAATACAATATTAATGGGTGATTGACCTGATTTAATTACAAATAGACCAATACTCCCTGAAAGTAGCATGGCTACTATCATTTCAAGTGTGCCGACTTTCCTTTTTAACTCATGATCATTCACACATTTCTCCAATAAATTTATATCTTTAATTATTTGGCTAATTTATATTTACCTAATCAATTAGAATTTTTTAAGATAAATCGTTTAAACTTAGTAATATAAAATTTAAATTATTCATCTATTTAATATGAAAATTAATTTTGATGTTAAAGTCGTTTCTGGTTTAGTAGGTTCCTTAAATATTCAAATTATACCTTTGGATCTAAATAGAAATAAAGATTGTATAGACTCTATAGTTATTGATGAAATTGCTTTTTCACTCGTTGAAAATGTATTTAACCGAGATAAAGAAAAGTTTTTTCATTGGGGAGCTACTTTTATTAGCTCTAAAAAAATAAGAGATATTATAAAAGATTTATATAGGCTTCATTCATTTATAAATCAGTTAGATAAATACGATAAGGCATTAAAGCTCATTTTCGAAGAAGAAACAGAATGGTTTGCAACTCACTTTAACTTTTTCAAACCACAAGCACTTAACATGATCATAGAAATTACAAAATTTCTTGAGAAAGCCGAAAACGAATATGATGGCATTACCGTATTAGGCATTTAACAACCCAAGCCCAATAGCTTGGGTTGCTCTGAGTTTTTAGGCGACTCTCACCAAAAAGTAATCTAACAACTTGGTTTGTTCTTCAACTCTGTCTGAGGTTAGAAGCCCTAAAATTGCCCCATCTATCATAAATACCAAAATCTCTGCTTCTGCATAGGAAGTCATTTTCTTAGTTTCTACCATGAGGCAGAAAACCTCATTTTTTAGCCAACGCCTATAACGCACGGCACTTTGGTAAGCATAAGGATAAAGTGATTTAGTTTCAAAAATTGCTTTAAACAATAGGTAATAAGCGCTATTTAAGTCGGCATGTAAAAGATAAATTTGTCTGAGTTTATCGGTTAACGTGGAATATTGGGTTGTTTCTATCACCTCTCTTACTTTTTCCATGAGTGTGTCTTTTTGAAGTAAAAGGCATATTTCAATGAGGCCTGCTTTTGAGCGAAAGTAATTGTAAAGCGTAGCTTTCGGAATGTTGGACTCTTTGGCAATCAGGTCTACGCCTGCGGTATGAAATCCATAGGTTGTAAATAGACGTATAGCCGTTCGAATAATGTGTAATTTTTTGGAGGGCGCTTCTAAATAACGTGGCATAATTTTACCAATTAAAATAATTTTTTGTTGTATATAAAAGAGATAGAAATGCCCCCACTCTTGAATTGAGTGCTAAATACAGACATGCAAAAGCCGCACAATAATGGTGTGCTCGCCTATCTCAGGTTTATTGTTGCTATGATTTTTAGTCGTAACGATTCTTAAGGCGTAGAAAACCTAGAGTCGATTGAACCGTTTTATAGACTTTTTAAGCGGTATGGGCAGAGAGAATTTGGCGAAAGCCAATAAAAAAGAATTAATACGCACAGAGGACTCCTCATGTCTAAAGAAGTTCTACCGAATCACTGTCAAACGATTATGGTGGCAGAACGAGAGAAGGTTGACAGACTGGTTAGACGCCAGCACACCCGAAGGTGTCCCTCTCCCGTCCTACCGCTACGGGAGGAGACGAGGAGCTTACACACAGGACTATTCCTCAGAAGGAATAATTCTGATGTGGTCTAAATCAGCCTGTCAAAGCCGGCTGGCAATGTGGCCAGCAGGCAAAGGATAGTGCTCAACCCTATTACAGTCAAGCATACAAAATGACATTTGCTTTAAATTAGAGCATTAAAAAGTAAGGATAAATAATTAAAATTTATTGTTAAATTGGGGTTTATAAAACACTGAAATAAGATAAAACGTCTATTATTTCTTCTTTAAGGATTTCAAGTAAATTGATTCAAATTTTATAAAATAATCAAAAATTCAATTAACTATATAGATATTAATTTTATAAATAATAAATTAATAAAAGCTCATTACAGGAGATGTAAACTATGTAAGTTTACTCCATCCCATTTATATGAGTATATTTATTTATCAGGGGATTTCTTCTTCAAGCGGTTTACGGGTATATGGTATAAATTCTTTTTTCATTGCTCCAAATAATTGAAAATTTTGCTTAGCCATATTTAAACTAATACCATTTGCTCCTCCCATATAATCAGGATCTTTATTCTGAACATTGTCATCTTCCCAAAAACAGACTGCACAGATATCGAACGAACCATAGGGTAATTCATCAAATGTAAGATAACCACAGCATGGACATGCGTAAGACACTATTTTCTCCTATCTTTATCTATATCAATAAATTATACCATTAGTAGGTTTAAGCGTATTTTATGGATAACTCATGAATGTAGTCTTTATTTTTAACATTCAAAACTAAAACTTTTATAGCTATTATGGGTGAGAGTCTAATTTATTATTTAACTCTAATATGAATAATATATTTTGATAACAATTTAATTGATTTTTATAAGGATTATGATGAATTTGGCTGATATAAAAATTTCTACTCACAGGCTGAACTTAAAACCATTTACAGCAAATGATGCGGATGAAACATACAGCTGTATTACCCCTACACTCACACGCTATTTGGCTTGGTACCCTCAACCAAGACATGAGTTCGATCAAACTTGGAGTAAATGGCTAAAGAACTTTGCTGTTGGAACTGAAATTATATTTGTTATCAGAGAGGCATCTTCTCAAGTATTTATAGGCCTTGTAGGTCTACATCGTATGCAAACCAGTAACCCAGAGTTAGGTATATGGATACGCGAAGACTATCATCATCATGGTTATGGTAGAGAAGCTGTTACAGCGGTAGCAAAGTGGGCAATTGACTTTGTTAAGCCGGAATTATTTGTTTATCCCGTTGCCGAAGAAAACCACCCAAGTCGAAAAATTGCTGAATCTTTAGGGGGTAAAGTAGTTTCCAAGTTTACTGGTCCTAAATATGAAATTGTAACCTATGAGATTCCTATCAATTACTAAACCCATAGAAATGGCTTAAAAATCTAAATGCTTTTAGAAGAAAAATTTGTTAAAACAAAAAAGCCAATTCTTTCGAATTAGCTTAATTACAACAGACCAGCTTTACTTGAAAATTGCTTCTTGCTTTTATTGTTCGCAACAATCTTCATCTTTTCTTGTTATAGGCTTAACTTAGCTTTTCATTATGACAATTCGGTTAAAAAAACATCAACCTTATATATAAAAACAAACTTGATACATAAAATAGTATTTTTAGCGAACTAGATCACAACTTAAGCAAATTGGATATTTTAAATACATATTCCACTAAGCGCTTAAGTCTATTATGCTTGAGTTATCGAATTGTTAAGTATGTATGATGGACCAGCAAACTTTATTACAAGAACTGAACTCTCTCATTGAATACTATTCAAAAAGAACCGATTGCCCACCTACTCGAATACGCATCGGCTATAGAGTGTATGCAAAGCTCATGCAATGCCCGCCTTTTGCAGATGAAGTAATGAACTCGGCGCTAGATCCAAATAAACGAAAATATAAAAAGATAAAGATTAAAATTACCAAAGATGATGACCAATTAGAGCTTGAATAGTTATATGTTGTGAATATCTCAAATTAGTTTGTATCTACCTTAAAAATTTCTTTTATCATTTCTATTTCTTCAGCTGCAATATGAGTTAACTGTATTGATGATAGTTCCTTATTGGAGTTAAAACCCAAATATAATTCTTCATTTTTAAAGTAACATACTGATTTTTCAATATTTAAGAAATTTAATACTAAGTAATCTAAACCTAAAATTAATTGAAGTTCATAATTAAAATCATCTCTAAATATGCTTGAATAATCCTCAGATATTATATTCCACTCTGAAACATCAAATTTAGGTAGGAAATTTTCCACAGGAAATGGAATTTTATATTTATTATTTTTTTTCAAAATGTTACTAGAATTTATTGATGCAAGAGTAATATTAATTACTTCGCCAGTGTTACTTAAACCTAGTTCAAATAAACAAGTTTTTCCATTTCCACATCGCCAGTATAGATCAGCTAATCCACTATTAGAGAACTCAATAGAAAAAGGAATGTATGAATCTATGTTAGTCAGTACATGTTTAGGCTGCTGCTTATCAGACATAACTAACATAGGTGATCCTTATCAATCTAAAATTAAATCCTAAAATAATTATTTGATTGTAAGCTATTTTTCAAGACAAAAAGCCCATGAACTGAGCTTTTATCTTTCATACAACATAACTTTTAAAACTCGACTTGCACCGTAACCGTATCTTGATACGTTCCCGCTGGTACAGTGTCTGCATTTTCATCGACAATTTTTGTGGTAAACACATAACTCTGCTGGGTTACTCCGTTATGCACGCCCGGATTAACCGTTGCGTTTAAACTCGACCAACGTTCGTTACCACTGCCCCATCGGTCATTCGATGAATTTTTAAAAATATCGTATTTTAAATACGTATTTCCCGTTTGCGACTTCATAGCACGTTGGTTACCGTTTTGAGGAGAAAGTCCATTATTTAAACTGACATAATATGGTGTATTTACCGAGCAACGGATTCCCATAGACGACTGAACAGGTTCAAGCTTGGAAGCAAACGCCGCCGTACCAAAGTTTACGTCTTGAGCTAAAATTCGGCAGTCTGGAAGTACAGTAATTGAGAGTGAACCAAGGGAGTCCGCGCCAGTTCCCCAGTTAAAACCAATACCTAATACCCCACGTTTAAACCCCGGGCTTTCAAAAAAGATCCCGATGCCAGCAATAGCAACCCCCGGTACCGAATAAAACCATTTTACTTTTAAAGGTGAATCAGCCTGATAAACACCAGGTGATACGCTTTGCCCAGCCGGAAGCCGTATGTAGAAAGGTAAATTACCATCTGGTCCGCTAAAAAGATTGACCAGCGTAAAGCTACTCATGTCTTTTTCTTGGCCTAAGCTTATGATTTCATTGTTACTGTCTAAAATAACAGCATTGAGCTTTTCTCCGGTTTGAGCATTGGTAAATGAATTCGACATTTGCTCAACCCGATATTTTAGGTAGGTCATGTTCGCCAAAGCCAAGCTAAAACCCGTGCATGACAAACCTGAATTAAACTGTGAAGAGTTTTCACCGTTTTCTGTTAAATAGATAGACGGAACCGAAATAGAAGATGAACCAGAAGCACTCACATTACATGCAGCATGAGCCAAATTTCCAGCTAGCATTAGTCCAGAAAATATACATAAATGACTAAGTAATTTTTTTGTTTTTATATTCATGGTAAAGATACCTCATGACACGTAACAGGCTTAACCACCACAATTTGTTGCTTGGCTTGCTCTACATCTACAGAAAAATCTGCCTTACAAATACTCTGATCCGAACGTTGAACAGTTACGGTATTGTTCGGTTTTAAATTTTCTAAATAGACAATGCCATCCATTCCCACATAAGACGACTCTTGGTCAGCTCTATGCACGACAGAACCTACAGGCATCGGTTTACCGTCTGCTTGAGTTAAATAAACGTTAGCAGCAATAGACTGATGAAGTGGGAACTTAATCACAACGCCAGAACCGCGTTTGGCAGCAATACGCTGTTCAACTTGTGTGATGGTGAAGTTTGAAGGTAAGTCGATTGGGTCGACGCTGTATTTACCCGAATAGTAAGGCGTAACGGATGGCACAAAAATGTGGCCTTTTTTATTGCTACGACCAATTAGGCTGTTTTCGTATCTGACCAAAACATCCGGTACTTGGTTGGTATCAATCAATGCAAAAGAATCGCCTAAACGGTTTGAAGCAAATACTTCTCCTGCCATATAAATGAGAGATCCGGATAGACCAAACCAATAGTTATAGTCATGGTTTCCAGATATCCCAAAGTCGGTATTAATATAACCGTTGCGGTAATTGACTCGTGCCTGATTTAAATCTTCACTATTTTCATTATAACGTCGGGTTAAATCGACACCGAAACCACCTTCGGATGGCACAGAACGGTTAAAGTTAATGTAGCCGGTATCGCCTTGTTTATTAAATGCATAACCCGAGTTTACAGTTGCGTTTCGTTGAAACAGCGGTATCGAAAGTTGAAATGCAGCACTCCACTCTTTTTCAATAAAGTCACGGTTGGCACTTAAAGAAACAGTCACGCCATTCATATAAGTCGGTAAAACAGGTGCCCATGACAAGTTTAAGAAGCGGTTTTTAAAGTCATTTGCTTTAGTATTGATATAACCGACGCCAAAGGTGCCTGAGTTTTTAGTGGCAAAGTAAGTATTAGCGGTTAGGCTTTTATTGCTATTCACTGAAATTAAGTTGCTATATTGCAGCCGTGAAAGATCGGTATATTCATCATCACGCTGGTTATGGTTAATACTAAAACCAAACCGATTGCGGTTATAGCTGTACCCAACCGTATATTGTTTCCCTTCCAAGTCTTTCGTCCGATCTTCAGACATAGATTTATCGGCTTTACTTTGGCTAAAAGAAGCACTCAGTACACCTAAGTTTGCAAGTTTGAGTACAGACCCTGCACCGAATAACTGTAAGTCTGAAGAAAGCTCGGTACGCCCTTCTACTGTAAACCAGTCATTTACCCCATAACGGGCATCGGCTGCACTTGCAAATTTCCCATAAGAAAAATTCTTAAGTCCGTAGTCTTCACGGATTTTCCCTAAAGACAATGAGTAGTCAAATAAGCCAGGCTTTAGCAAAGTATTAGAAATATAAAACGGGACTGCTGTTGTGACCTGACGTCCGACTGCATCGGTCGTGACTACTACGGCTTCCCCTTTACCGTTAATAAAAGGAACATTATTTAAAATAAACGGCCCAGACTGTACTTCTGTTGAGCTGGTCTTTTGCCCGTTAATAATTAAATCGACTGTACTGGGTAACGCGGCTTGCCCAATAAACTGCGGTAATGGATAGGTAATTAAATCTGGTCGGGTTGAATAGTTTCTTTGTACCTGAAAACCGCCCAGACGAACAGAACTTCCCCAAGTCGTTTTACTACCCGTAATAATGTCACCAAGCACAAAAGATGTAGCGTTCTTTTGATTATCGAATTGCCAAGAGGTGTCATAACGACGATAGCCGTCATTGTCTAAAGACTCGGCATTACCTTCATTTTTAAATTGATTTTTAACATAGACCCCAGAATTTTTAATTACACCGAGCGGTGAGAAAAAGCGCTGCTCTGTAAATAAACTGCTGGTTGAACCACCCTGATGTGGTCTATACGTATAAAAATCATAGTTATTGAGCAGCCCTATACCCGACTGAGCAACGACAGGCTTATACCATGAGTCTTTACCTAAAACTTGAGTCGGCATCCAAGCAGGTGGAAAATTAAGCTTAAAATATTGATTTGATGATTGATACTCATAGCTCACATCTTTTAATTTATCTAAAGATATCCAGTCACTCGCATCGCCACTAAATCCCAAAGTTAAAACATCTTGATTGGTTAAAGTAGTCTGGTTGTTGGCCAATAACTCTTGAGGGATTTGAATTTCCAACTCATCAATCAACTTCTTCTTTTGTATAAAATACTCATCATTTTTAACAATAACAGGTACAACTTGCTGAATTGAATATTGGTTTACGACTAAATCCAGATACAATTTAAAAAGTTGATTAATCTCATTAATATTTTTTGGTGGTGGAGGTAAATCTCCAGCAAGAGCAATATTTGAAATATTTAAGCAACCACCCGACAACAAAATTAGCAAAATACTTTTGCATAAATTATTATGCCGAAGGATCATGTTGGATCCTCCATTTTGCTGATTTCGATCAACTCTTGTTTTATGCCAGAGCTATCAACACCATAAATTTTAGAGGTTTTTGACAACTCATTTGCAGTCGACTTATCAATGGCAAACTTCACAGTACTATTCGATAACACATAGCCGAAAGCAGCTTTTCCTAAAGAAATATCATGACCAGTTTTTGATGTTTTAAGCGCAGAAAGACGAGCAAATTTCTGTCCATTATTTTTTAAATATAGCTCAGACTGGCCTTTGTCATTGTTGCGGACTGACCACTGTAAAACAGGTTTGGCTAAAGGATTTTTTGCATTCGCTTTTTGGCTCTCTTCAGTTAAGCCACTGCCTATACCTTTTCCATAGGCAAACAACGGAATTGAATAACGCATTTGGAAACTTACTTTAGAAGCATCTTGTTCATTTCCATCAGAAAGGCGAATCGGTAACTCATCTACAATCAAACGATATGACTGCTCTTTACCATCTGGCAAATTGGCACTTTTGGTCAAACGAAGCATATGCTTCTCGCCTGCTTTAATTTTAGCTACAGGCGGGCTAGGGATAATTTCTGATTGCTCGCTATAGTCATCTTTTAAACCATTTTGACTCCATTTAAACACCCGAATTTGCACCATCGCATCGGTCTTGCCAGTATTTTGGAGCCAAACCGCGGTTGCTTTTTCATTGGCTTCTATTTTTGGATAAATTGGCCAAATTAAGAAGGTTGCTTGCGCCATCACAGGTGTAACAAGTGATAATGTACTTGCAAATAAAAAAGATTTTAAAATGCCATTTTTAATAAATGCAGAATTGTTCATACAAATCACCATGTAATCATTATTGAAACAGTATCTTTATAAATTCCAGCCGCATGTGATTCATTATTATTTTCTAAATCAACGACACCATATATTTCAAAATTTGCTAGACGGTTTGTAGGTTTTGTAGCAGGCAATAAATATTTATTACCAACCACATATTCACTAACCAAACTACTCGAATTATATAATTTGTAAGGTAGATAATTAGAAGATGAGCTATTTCTCATTCGCCTTATATTATTTTGTAGATTTTCACCACCATCTATAGAAATACTTACAGGTAAACTTTCTGTACAGCGTATATTCCAAGAACTTTTACTATTTATAATACTAGCAACCACTTTATCTTTTGATAAAGCCGAGTATTGACCAAAATCAATCTTTTGTTCGATATTATCTATCGAACAACCATTTTCAATTTTAGCTTGAACTTTAAAACTCGAATTTAATTGAGGATCAGCTGCATATATAAGTTGACTCATAGATAGCAACAACATTGCCTTAAAATAAAAAAATTTCATTTTCTTAAAACTCAATTGTAATTGGTACTATATCTTTATATTCACCTTTAGATATACCACTACCATCATGTACAGCTTGACCAAAAATATCAATATTCTTTTTAGTATTCATATCATTAAGTATAAAAACATCATTTGCTCTAATGACTTGTTTATTTAAACCATAGAGTAAATTATAAGCAATAAAATCTTTACCATTACTTAATGCATGATAATAATTTTGTGAGAATGAAACAGGAACTTTACTATCATTATTTCCAGATCCAAATATTATTTTTACAGTTGAAATACCAGCACATTGTATTTGCAAGCCGGAATTTCCGTTATTTATTAAACTTGCTTCCAACACCCCATTAAAAGCAGTTGTAGCTTCTCCAAAATCTACAGATCCAAAATTTAAATTTGCTGTATTATTTTCTACAACTTTATTATTGATAGAACAAGAAGGTAATAATTCAATTTGACTTGTTAATTTAGCTCCAATTTCACCCGCATTTAATGAAGTAATTAAAAAATATGAAAATATAAATGCTGAACCGCGATTGAATATCATCTTCCCTCCATTTAAAACAGGTTCACTCGTCTCTGAGTAAACCTGTCACTCAATTAATTATTTCTTTTTATATTTAGAAATTTACAGTGACTAATAGAGTATCTTTATAATCACCTTGTGCCTTTGCTGTACCTGTATTTGGTGCAATTGCACCGAAAATTGGCACCGCTGTAGCTTGTCCACTCACTGTAGTGAACTGTTGTGGTTGGTTCACAACATTGAGGTTTGTACGTGCAGCATCACGGTAAACGTTATATGCAACTACATCAGCAGAAGCAGTATTTTTTAAAGTACGGTCTGTACGTTCACCACCATCAATTGCGACTGTAAAATCAACAGGATCTGTGCCGTCACAAGTTACAGAAATATTGCCACCTGTTGCAGCTGAAGCAACTTCAGCCGTTAATACGTTGTTCCAAGTACCGGAAGTTTTACCAAAATCTAAAGTACCAAACTTGTTCATATTTCCTTCAGTTTGACTACCACCTACAGTACAGCCTGTCGAGATATTTAATTTAACGTCAACCTGTCCAGTAACAGCTGCTTGAGTATTTACCGCATAACCAGCAACTATTAATGCTGCAAGAAGTGATTTCTGAATGTTTTTCATATTCATAACCTACATATATAATGATTAGATTTGTAGAACAAAATGAATCAAACTTGATAAATAAAATACGGCTAATTTGTTTTATATATAAAACAAACTATCTTTTACTATTGTGTGATTCTTTTCACAATTTAATAACAATTATTTAACTTGTATACATAAGACCTCTTGCGAAAGTAAAAACCACCTCAATCTAAATTTCATGAGATATCAGAAATTAAATCGTTTTTCAGATTCTGAATTCCAGCGCTTGGTTGGTGTACCTCGACCAGTTTTTAGTGAAATGATCGAAGTTTTAAAAGAAGTAGAATCACTTAAAAAGAAATCTGGGCGTCCTCATACTTTAGCTATAGAGGATCAATTATTATTAACACTCAATTACTTACGGAATTACAGCACTCAATTGGAGTTGGCTGCAAATTACCATATCGCTGAAAGTAATGTGAATCGAACCATTAAAAAGGTTGAAGATGCATTGATGAAATCAAGACGGTTTACTCTGCCAAAACGAAGCATTACCACAGCAGACGAACAGTTTAACTGGGTCATTATTGATGCGACAGAATGTTCAATAGAACGTCCGAAAAAAAAATCAGGGCGAATTCAAACATGAGGTGCGACAGTTTCAAAAGCCATATGATAATCAACAAGCTGAGCAAATTTCTCTAATGGTGTAAGCCAATCTAACGCCTTTCTAGGACGAGTATTCAGTGACATGGCAACTTGATTTAAATAATGCTGATCTGCCTGATTTAAATCAATCCCTTTAG
>NZ_JFWX01000063.1:0-16373 GCF_000588095.1 Acinetobacter sp. 1130196
ATCATTAAGAGAATTGAAGAACAACTTGTGTGGATTTTTACTGATTGATTAATCGAAATAATTTTCATTGATTGATTGGTTTAAATTACTCGAAGTTTATTTGAGCGAAATTTAAGTCAGTAATTGATGAGCCAGAATTGGCACCTTGTCTATAAATAAGGTGCAAAATGATTTTAACTGAAGAGTTTGATCATGGCTCAGATTGAACGCTGGCGGCAGGCTTAACACATGCAAGTCGAGCGGGGAAAGGTAGCTTGCTACTGGACCTAGCGGCGGACGGGTGAGTAATGCTTAGGAATCTGCCTATTAGTGGGGGACAACATCTCGAAAGGGATGCTAATACCGCATACGTCCTACGGGAGAAAGCAGGGGATCTTCGGACCTTGCGCTAATAGATGAGCCTAAGTCGGATTAGCTAGTTGGTGGGGTAAAGGCCTACCAAGGCGACGATCTGTAGCGGGTCTGAGAGGATGATCCGCCACACTGGGACTGAGACACGGCCCAGACTCCTACGGGAGGCAGCAGTGGGGAATATTGGACAATGGGCGCAAGCCTGATCCAGCCATGCCGCGTGTGTGAAGAAGGCCTTATGGTTGTAAAGCACTTTAAGCGAGGAGGAGGCTACTTTAGATAATACCTAGAGATAGTGGACGTTACTCGCAGAATAAGCACCGGCTAACTCTGTGCCAGCAGCCGCGGTAATACAGAGGGTGCAAGCGTTAATCGGATTTACTGGGCGTAAAGCGCGCGTAGGCGGCTAATTAAGTCAAATGTGAAATCCCCGAGCTTAACTTGGGAATTGCATTCGATACTGGTTAGCTAGAGTGTGGGAGAGGATGGTAGAATTCCAGGTGTAGCGGTGAAATGCGTAGAGATCTGGAGGAATACCGATGGCGAAGGCAGCCATCTGGCCTAACACTGACGCTGAGGTGCGAAAGCATGGGGAGCAAACAGGATTAGATACCCTGGTAGTCCATGCCGTAAACGATGTCTACTAGCCGTTGGGGCCTTTGAGGCTTTAGTGGCGCAGCTAACGCGATAAGTAGACCGCCTGGGGAGTACGGTCGCAAGACTAAAACTCAAATGAATTGACGGGGGCCCGCACAAGCGGTGGAGCATGTGGTTTAATTCGATGCAACGCGAAGAACCTTACCTGGCCTTGACATAGTAAGAACTTTCCAGAGATGGATTGGTGCCTTCGGGAACTTACATACAGGTGCTGCATGGCTGTCGTCAGCTCGTGTCGTGAGATGTTGGGTTAAGTCCCGCAACGAGCGCAACCCTTTTCCTTATTTGCCAGCGAGTAATGTCGGGAACTTTAAGGATACTGCCAGTGACAAACTGGAGGAAGGCGGGGACGACGTCAAGTCATCATGGCCCTTACGGCCAGGGCTACACACGTGCTACAATGGTCGGTACAAAGGGTTGCTACACAGCGATGTGATGCTAATCTCAAAAAGCCGATCGTAGTCCGGATTGGAGTCTGCAACTCGACTCCATGAAGTCGGAATCGCTAGTAATCGCGGATCAGAATGCCGCGGTGAATACGTTCCCGGGCCTTGTACACACCGCCCGTCACACCATGGGAGTTTGTTGCACCAGAAGTAGCTAGCCTAACTGCAAAGAGGGCGGTTACCACGGTGTGGCCGATGACTGGGGTGAAGTCGTAACAAGGTAGCCGTAGGGGAACCTGCGGCTGGATCACCTCCTTAACGAAAGATTGACGATTGGTAAGAATCCACAACAAGTTGTTCTTCATAGATGTATCTGAGGGTCTGTAGCTCAGTTGGTTAGAGCACACGCTTGATAAGCGTGGGGTCACAAGTTCAAGTCTTGTCAGACCCACCATGACTTTGACTGGTTAAAGTTATAGATAAAAGATACATGACTGATGATGTAAGCTGGGGACTTAGCTTAGTTGGTAGAGCGCCTGCTTTGCACGCAGGAGGTCAGGAGTTCGACTCTCCTAGTCTCCACCAGAACTTAAGATAAGTTCGGATTACAGAAATTAGTAAATAGAGATTTCGATCTTGGTTTATTAACTTCTGTGATTTAAGTATCACGGTATTAAGCATGACCTGACGAAGGCATGTTTATTCATTAACAGATTGGCAAAATTGAGTCTGAAATAAATTGTTCACTCAAGAGTTTAGATTAAGCAATTAATCTGAATGAATTGAGAACTAGCAAATTAACTGAATCAAGCGTTTTGGTATATGAATTTAGATTGAAGCTGTACAGTGTTTAAATACACAGTGCTCTAAACTAAAATGTTGAAGTTACTAACTTGTAGGTAACGTCGACTGTTTGGGGTTGTATAGTCAAGTAATTAAGTGCATGTGGTGGATGCCTTGGCAGTCAGAGGCGATGAAAGACGTGATAGCCTGCGAAAAGCTCCGGGGAGGCGGCAAATATCCTTTGATCCGGAGATGTCTGAATGGGGAAACCCACCTACTTTAAGGTAGGTATTGCAACATGAATACATAGTGTTGCAAGGCGAACGAGGGGAAGTGAAACATCTCAGTACCCTTAGGAAAAGAAATCAATTGAGATTCCCTCAGTAGCGGCGAGCGAACGGGGATCAGCCCATTAAGTTATGTGTGTTTTAGTGGAACGCTCTGGGAAGTGCGAACGTAGAGGGTGATATTCCCGTACACGAAAGGGCACACATAATGATGACGAGTAGGGCGAGGCACGTGAAACCTTGTCTGAATATGGGGGGACCATCCTCCAAGGCTAAATACTCCTGACTGACCGATAGTGAACCAGTACCGTGAGGGAAAGGCGAAAAGAACCCCTGTGAGGGGAGTGAAATAGATCCTGAAACCGCATGCATACAAGCAGTGGGAGCACCTTCGTGGTGTGACTGCGTACCTTTTGTATAATGGGTCAGCGACTTATATTCAGTAGCGAGGTTAACCGTATAGGGGAGCCGTAGAGAAATCGAGTCTTAATAGGGCGTTTAGTTGCTGGGTATAGACCCGAAACCAGGCGATCTATCCATGAGCAGGTTGAAGGTTGGGTAACACTAACTGGAGGACCGAACCCACTGTCGTTGAAAAGCCAGGGGATGACTTGTGGATAGGGGTGAAAGGCTAATCAAGCCTGGTGATAGCTGGTTCTCCCCGAAAGCTATTTAGGTAGCGCCTCGGACGAATACCATAGGGGGTAGAGCACTGTTTCGGCTAGGGGGTCATCCCGACTTACCAAACCGATGCAAACTCCGAATACCTATGAGTACTATCCGGGAGACAGACTGCGGGTGCTAACGTCCGTAGTCAAGAGGAAAACAATCCAGACCGCCAGCTAAGGCCCCAAAATCATAGTTAAGTGGGAAACGATGTGGGAAGGCATAGACAGCTAGGAGGTTGGCTTAGAAGCAGCCACCCTTTAAAGAAAGCGTAATAGCTCACTAGTCGAGTCGGCCTGCGCGGAAGATGTAACGGGGCTAAAACTATGTGCCGAAGCTGCGGATTTGACATTAGTCAAGTGGTAGGGGAGCGTTCTGTAAGCCGATGAAGGTGTATTGAGAAGTATGCTGGAGGTATCAGAAGTGCGAATGCTGACGTGAGTAACGACAAAACGGGTGAAAAACCCGTTCGCCGAAAGACCAAGGGTTCCAGTCCAACGTTAATCGGGGCTGGGTGAGTCGACCCCTAAGGCGAGGCCGAAAGGCGTAGTCGATGGGAAATTGGTTAATATTCCAATACTTCTGTGTAATGCGATGAGAGGACGGAGAAGGTTAAGTCAGCCTGGCGTTGGTTGTCCAGGTGGAAGGATGTAGGTATGTATCTTAGGCAAATCCGGGGTACTCTATACTGAGATCCGATAGCAAGCTGTACTTGTACAGCGAAGTGGCTGATACCATGCTTCCAGGAAAAGTCTCTAAGCTTCAGTTACACAGGAATCGTACCCGAAACCGACACAGGTGGTCAGGTCGAGTAGACCAAGGCGCTTGAGAGAACTCTGCTGAAGGAACTAGGCAAAATGGTACCGTAACTTCGGGAGAAGGTACGCTGTTGTTGGTGATGGAACTTGCTTCCTGAGCTGATGACAGCCGCAGAAACCAGGCCGCTGCAACTGTTTATTAAAAACATAGCACTCTGCAAACACGAAAGTGGACGTATAGGGTGTGATGCCTGCCCGGTGCTGGAAGGTTAATTGATGGGGTTAGCGTAAGCGAAGCTCTTGATCGAAGCCCCAGTAAACGGCGGCCGTAACTATAACGGTCCTAAGGTAGCGAAATTCCTTGTCGGGTAAGTTCCGACCTGCACGAATGGCATAATGATGGCGGCGCTGTCTCCAGCAGAGGCTCAGTGAAATCGAAATCGCTGTGAAGATGCAGTGTACCCGCGGCTAGACGGAAAGACCCCGTGAACCTTTACTGCAGCTTGACACTGAACTTTGACCTTACTTGTGTAGGATAGGTGGGAGGCTTTGAAGTTGGAACGCTA
Source organism: Acinetobacter sp. 1130196 (assembly GCF_000588095.1). Lineage (NCBI taxonomy): Bacteria > Pseudomonadati > Pseudomonadota > Gammaproteobacteria > Moraxellales > Moraxellaceae > Acinetobacter > Acinetobacter sp. 1130196. Next base: position 4,455 of record NZ_JFWX01000063.1, read on the forward strand.
GTTCCAATGGAGCCGTCCTTGAAATACCACCCTGGTAATGTTGAGGTTCTAACTCTGTCCCGTTATCCGGGACGAGGACCGTGTCTGGTGGGTAGTTTGACTGGGGCGGTCTCCTCCTAAAGAGTAACGGAGGAGTACGAAGGTGCGCTCAGCGTGGTCGGAAATCACGCGTAGAGTATAAAGGCAAAAGCGCGCTTAACTGCGAGACCCACAAGTCGAGCAGGTACGAAAGTAGGTCTTAGTGATCCGGTGGTTCTGTATGGAAGGGCCATCGCTCAACGGATAAAAGGTACTCTGGGGATAACAGGCTGATACCGCCCAAGAGTTCATATCGACGGCGGTGTTTGGCACCTCGATGTCGGCTCATCTCATCCTGGGGCTGAAGCAGGTCCCAAGGGTATGGCTGTTCGCCATTTAAAGAGGTACGCGAGCTGGGTTTAGAACGTCGTGAGACAGTTCGGTCCCTATCTACCGTGGGCGCTGGAAATTTGAGAGGATCTGCTCCTAGTACGAGAGGACCAGAGTGGACGAACCTCTGGTGTACCGGTTGTGACGCCAGTCGCATCGCCGGGTAGCTATGTTCGGAAGGGATAACCGCTGAAAGCATCTAAGCGGGAAGCCTACCTCAAGATAAGATTTCCCTAGGAATTTATTCCTCTAAAGAGCCGTTCGAGACTAGGACGTTGATAGGTTGGATGTGGAAGCATAGTGATATGTGAAGCTGACCAATACTAATTGCTCGTGAGGCTTGACTATACAACACCCAAGCAGTTGTATATAAAGCATCAATCGATTCATAAATCTACAAAGCAACTTGATTTAGTTATAACACTAGATAAAATGAACACAATCAGATTCAATCAGCCCAGTCTGTAAAGATTTGGAAAACGCTTCGGCAGTCAATAAGACCAAAGCAAGTATCCATAAACAGTTGTGCTGGCGACCATAGCAAGAGTGAACCACCTGATCCCTTCCCGAACTCAGAAGTGAAACCTCTTAGCGCTGATGGTAGTGTGGGGTTACCCATGTGAGAGTAAGTCATCGCCAGCTCATTATTCTAAACATCCCAATCTCAAAAGAGCTTGGGGTGTTTTTTATTGCGCGAAATAAAGTGAAAATTTAATTCATGAAGCAATAATCTTTTTTGATTATCCTCAATCGATCATTAGATATAACTCAAAATAACCTTAATATTATTTTAGAAGATTAAATTACTACTTTTCTCATGAAATGCTGAGTCAATATATAGGATAAACCATTACTATATGCTATAAATAATGAATAGGCATGATTTTTGCTTGTTTTTTGGAAAGAGAAATATATGAAATTATCTGTTGGATTGAAAGTTGCGAACTCTTTATCGTTAACACCTCAATTGCAGCAGGCAATCCGTTTACTGCAGCTCTCAAGTTTAGAATTAGAGCAAGAAATTCAAATTCAATTAGATAGTAATCCATTACTTGAAAAAGTGGAAGATGAATCAATAGCAGAAAGTTTATCTACTTTAGAAAAAAAAGAGGCAGATGATCTTACTACAGAGTTAAATGCAAACCATTTACCTGATGATTTACCTGTCGATACTGAGTGGGATGACATTTATACCCATCAGTCTACAGCTCTGGCTACACCTGAATTTGAAGAGCGTGAGGATAACCGTCAAGTTCAGATGACACTTAAAGAGCATATGTTAGAACAAGTCAATTTATTGCATTTTTCAAAAATAGATCAGTTGATTGCTTATTGTATTGTGGATGCCTTAGATGATAAGGGATTTTTAGATGCTGAGATAGAAGAGATAATCTTAGCTGTACAACATCTATTAAATGATATGGATATTGAGGAAGATGTTGAGGAAGATGAAGTTTTAGTTGTTTTAAAGCATATACAACGGCTTGATCCAATTGGCATTGGTGCTCGTAATCTTGCCGAATGTTTAAAAGTTCAGTTAGAGTTTTTACCTAAAGAAACTGAATATTTAAAAGAAGCTAAAAATCTTCTTCAATATTATGAGTTATTGATTGCGAACGATCTCAATAAATTATTAAAACAAACAGGTCTTTCTAAAGATCAGTTAAAGTTTGCAGTTGATTTGCTAAAAACACTAAAGCCTTACCCAGGTATGGATTTTGAAAAGCAAGAATCAGAATATCAAATTCCTGATGTAGTAGTTGCTAAGAAGGATTTACATTGGCAAGTTCAGTTAAATCCTGATGTGATGCCAAAACTAAGAATTAATTCTTTTTATTCGAGTATGATTCGTAGGGCAGATCAGAGTGATGATAATTTATATCTGCGTAATCAGATGCTTGAAGCCAAGAATTTTATAAAGAGCATTGATGAGCGCCATAAAACTTTATTAAAAGTTGCGACTTGTATTGTTGAGCATCAAAAAGCATTTCTTGAAATAGGTCCTGAAGCAATGAAACCGTTGGTACTACGGGACGTTGCTGAGGAAGTGGAATTACATGAGTCTACAGTTTCTCGGGTCACAACAAATAAATATATGCTAACACCACGTGGACTTTTTGAGTTGAAATACTTCTTTTCTAGTCACGTGGGAACAACAGCAGGCGGGGAGGCTTCCTCTACCGCCATTCGAGCTATGATTAAAAAGTTGGTATCCAATGAAAATCCACGTAAACCATTGTCTGATAATGCAATTGCTGCTTTGTTAAAAGATGAAGGGATAGAAGTGGCTAGAAGGACTGTAGCAAAATATCGAGAATCGTTACATATTCCATCGTCATCCGAAAGAAAAGTCTTGATCTAGATTTTGAAGTATGACTATTCTAGATATTCATTATGACGAAATAATGAAATTTCAATTTCACCAAAAGGAGTAGCTAGAATGATTTAATTGTCCCAAATCATCTTTTTTAGATTGCATTAAATCGTTTTAGTTCTTCTTTATATAACCCAAAAAGGTGAGGGATAGAATTATGCAAATAACGATTCGTGGACATCATTTAGCAATTACACCAGCTATAGAAGAAAATATTAAAGCAAAATTTAATCAGTTAACAAAACATCTTGATCAGGTGAATAGTATGCAGATTAAATTAACCAAAGATCATCAGATTGATAAGCGATCGCATAAAGGTAGTTCTAATCATGTGGCCGAAGCAATAGTCCGGTTACCGGGAATTGAACTATTTGCTCAAGCAACAGCAGATGATATGTATACTTCAATTAAAAAACTGACTGAAAAACTAAAAAAACAATTGTTAAAATATCGGAAAATGCAATGTACGTATTCGCAAGTTGCTGTTTCTATTTAATAAGTTTTTAATAATTGAGAGAGGCTTGAAATATAGCCTCTTTTTTATTGATAAAATATAAACACGTACTGAATTCTTTGAAAAAGTTATAGTAAAATACTTCGTTTTACACCGTAGGTTGTGCCAGAGGTCTTTGCAATGAATAGTGAACAGCTCACTCAAATTTTAAAAGAAGCTTTTCCTGAAGCGGAAGTAGCGGTGAGCGGACAGGCTGGAAAATTTGACCTCCGTATTGTGGATGATCAATTTGAAGGTAAGCGTACTGTTGCCCGTCAACAAGCAGTTTATGCACCATTAAATACTTATATTGCAAGTGGCGAAGTTCATGCCGTAACAATTCGTGCGATGACCAAAGATGAATGGCGCAAAGCAAGCCTTTTCGGAGCTTAAATATTAATGGATAAATTTTTAATTACGGGCGGTGTTAAGCTCGAAGGGGAAGTACGCATTTCTGGTGCTAAAAATGCGGCTTTACCATTACTTGCGGCAATGATTCTTGCTGACTCTCCAATTACATTAACCAATGTCCCAAATCTTAAAGATGTAAATACTTTGGTGAAATTAATTGGTGGTTTAGGCGTCACGATCAGTTATGAGAACGATACTGTCAAAGCTGATACCTCGACTTTAGATAACCAGTTTGCGCCTTATGAACTTGTAAAAACAATGCGTGCATCTATTTTGGTTTTAGGACCATTATTAGCGCGTTACGGAAATGCCAAAGTTTCATTACCTGGCGGATGTGCAATTGGCTCTCGACCAGTAGATCAACACTTAAAAGCCTTAGAAGCGTTAGGTGCTCATATCGAAGTCGAAAATGGTTATGTCCATGCGACTGTAGATGGTCGACTTAAAGGCGGTGAAGTAGTCTTCGATATGGTCACTGTCGGTGGTACTGAGAATATTTTAATGGCGGCTGCTTTAGCGGATGGTATAACTACAATTCGTAATGCTGCGCGTGAACCTGAAATTACTGACCTTGCCCAAATGCTTATTAAAATGGGCGCAAAAATTGAAGGTATAGATACCGATACACTCGTTGTTACTGGTGTTGAAAGTCTACATGGTTGTGAGTATGCAGTTGTTGCAGACCGTATTGAAACAGGTTCTTACTTGGCTGCAGCGGCTATTACTGGTGGTCGTGTAAAAACAACACATACAGATCCTTCATTACTTGAATCTGTTTTAGACAAGTTTGAAGAAATGGGTGCTGAAGTGACCCGTGGCGACGACTGGATTGAATTGGATATGTTGGGTAAGCGTCCTAAAGCAGTAAGCTTTAGAACATTGCCGCATCCTGAATTCCCGACTGATATGCAAGCACAAATTATGGCCGTAAATGCAATTGGTCGTGGCTTTGCAACGATTTCTGAAACCATTTTTGAAAATCGTTTCATGCACGTTCCTGAATTGTCACGTATGGGTGCTAATATTCAGGTTGAAGGTCATGATGCTGTTGTGACTGGTGTTGAAAAATTACAGGCAGCACCTGTAATGGCAACAGATTTACGTGCTTCATTCTCTTTGGTTTTAGCGGCTTTGGTTGCTGAAGGTGATACATTAATTGACCGTATCTACCATATTGACCGTGGTTATGAGCATGTCGAAGAAAAACTTCAAGGTTTAGGTGCCAAAATTAAGCGAGTAAGTTAATGAATGACGTAAGAAACGATGATCCTAATTTTAACGTAATGGGTAATTTTGATCATGGTTTGACCTTGGCACTGAGTAAAGGACGTATTTTAAAAGAAACTTTACCTTTACTTGCTACAGCAGGTATTAACCTACTTGAAGACCCGGAAAAATCGCGTAAGTTAATTTTTCCTACCACTCACAAGCAAGTTCGTATTTTGATTTTACGTGCGTCTGATGTGCCAACTTATGTTGAGAATGGTGCAGCTGACTTAGGTGTAGCCGGTAAAGACGTGCTTATGGAACATGGTGCTCAGCATGTTTATGAGCTATTAGACCTGCAGATTGCGAAATGTAAATTAATGACTGCTGGTAAAGTAGGAATGGAACGTCCAAAAGGTCGTCTAAAAATTGCGACTAAGTACGTCAATCTAACTCGTCAATACTATGCAAGCTTAGGTGAGCAGGTGGATGTTATTAAGCTTTATGGTTCTATGGAGCTGGCACCACTCGTTGGTTTAGGTGATTATATTGTTGACGTCGTGGATACCGGAAATACTTTGCGAGCAAATGGTCTTGAACCATTAGAAGAAATTTGTAAAGTATCTTCACGCCTTATTGTTAATAAAGCGAGCTTTAAACGTAAACAAGGCTTATTAAACCCTATCATTTCCCAACTTGAACATGCTGTTCAATCACGTTAAAAGTAATTTCCTATCATGCTTTTGCGATAGTTGTAGATATGATGCCCACAAGAGTCTAGAAAAAGAGTAAACTTGGTTTTTCTTTTTCGCCTTGTGGGTAAATTGATGCGACGTTTATCGACTCAAGATCAGAACTTCAAACAGGTTTTTGCCGAGCTTTTAGCTTTTGAAACTGTTAATGATCCTAATTTAGTTCAAACAGTAGATCAAATTATTGCTGATGTTCGTCAGCATGGTGATGATCATGTTTTAAAACTTACTCAACAGTTCGATCGACATCCAGCGCATCAATTTTCCGATCTAGAATTGTCTCAACAACAACTTAAAGCTGCTTTTGATGGTTTAAACAAAGAGATTCGTGAAGCCTTACAACTCGCGGCTGATCGTATTCGTACATTTCATGAGGCTCAGAAACAAGATAGCTGGACTTATGTAGATGATTTAGGTAACACCCTAGGACAAAAAGTGACTCCACTTGACCGTGTTGGTATTTACGTACCAGGCGGACTTGCATCTTATCCTTCATCTGTACTTATGAATGCAGTGCCTGCACATGTGGCAGGGGTACCTGAAATTATTATGGTGGTGCCTGCGCCAAATGGTGAACTAAATCCACTCGTTTTAGCTGCTGCTTATTTAGCTGGTGTTAGCCGAGTATTTACTATTGGTGGTGCACAAGCTGTTGCTGCTTTAGCTTATGGTACTCAGACCGTTCCACGTGTTGATAAAATTACGGGCCCTGGAAACCGATTTGTAGCAGCAGCAAAACGTGCTGTATTTGGTCAGGTTGGTATCGATATGATTGCTGGGCCTTCTGAAATTTTAGTATATGCAGAAGGTGTAAATAACGCTGAATGGTTAGCGATGGATGTATTATCTCAAGCTGAACATGACACAGTGGCTCAAGCTATTTTCATTACTCCAGATGAAGCATTGCTAGAAGCTGTAGAGTCTGCAATTGAAAAACATTTAAGTGAATTGCCAAAAGCTGATATTGCACGTACATCGATTGAAAATCGTGGGGCTTTAGTTTTAGTAAAAAACCGTGTAGAAGCTGTTGATTTGATTAATCAGGTTGCACCAGAGCATTTGGAGTTATGTCTTGATGATGCTGAAGCAATGAGCGAAGACATTCGTCATGCAGGGGCAATTTTCATGGGACGCTATACACCTGAAGCAATTGGTGATTACTGTGCTGGTCCAAACCACGTATTACCAACATCTGGTACAGCGCGCTTCTCATCGCCACTTGGTGTATATGATTTTCAAAAGCGTTCTAGCTTGATTATGTGCTCAAAAGAGGGCGTTAAAACATTAGCTAAGACGGCTGATGTCCTTGCTGTTCAAGAAAATCTTGATGCCCATGCACGTTCGGCTCGTTATCGTTATCAATAAGCTTTAAGCCTTTTAGTATTTTTAATGATTATTCAGGGCTGACTTTCAGCCCTTTTTTGAGATAAGACTATGAGTGTATCTACAGCACAAATGCGTTTTTGGAGTCCTGAGGTTCGTGAGTTAGAGCCTTATGTGCCAGGTGAACAACCTAAAATCCAGAATTTATTGAAATTAAATACCAATGAAAATCCATATCCGCCATCACCCAAAGTAGTAGAAGCAGTTCAAGCTGTACTACATGAACAAGCTGATGCGCTTCGTTTATATCCAGATCCGGATGCTACAGCTTTAAAACAAGCGATTGCTAAGCAACAGGATATTGATGTATCTCAAGTTTTTGTAGGTAATGGTTCTGATGAGGTGCTTGCTCATATTTTTAAAGCATTTTTCCTTCAAGAAGAACCGATTCTATATCCAGATATCACTTATAGTTTTTACCCAGTTTATAGCCAGTTTTTTGGAACAAAAACAAAAGAAATTCCACTCAATGAGAATTTCGAGATTGATGTCAAAGATTATACTCAGCCTAATGGTGGAGTTATTATTACCAACCCAAATGCACCAACCAGTATTGCGTTAAGCTTGGCAGAGATTGAACAAGTGTTACAAGCTAATCCAGACCGTGTGGTTGTGATTGATGAAGCTTATGTTGATTTTGGTGCTGAGTCAGCTGTAAGTTTGATAAACCGTTATGAAAATCTTGTAGTGTGCCAAACAACTTCAAAGTCTCGTTCTTTGGCTGGTTTACGCGTTGGATTTGCGATTGCTCAGTCACATTTGATTGCAGCACTTGAAGCGGTAAAAAATAGTTTTAATTCATATCCAATTGATCGATTTGCTATTGCAGCGGCTGTCGCTTCTTTTGAAGATCAAGCCTATTTTGAAGAACAGTGTCAAAAGGTCATTATAAGTCGAGAAAAACTTGTTCGTGATTTAACGGAACTTGGCTTTAACGTCTTGCCATCGAAAGCGAATTTTATATTCGCTACTCATTCGCAATATGATGCTGGGCAATTAGCACAAAAGTTGCGTGAGCAGGGCGTTATTGTCCGTTATTTCAATAAGCCTCGCATTAATCAGTTTTTACGTATTACGGTTGGAACTGATGAACAAAATGCGCGTTTAGTTCAAACATTGAAGCAAGATATTCTTTAATATTTATTCTGCTGTGCTGTTCATTAAGTTCAGCATAGCAGAGATTTTATCAAGACTTTCTTGATATTCAGCCTCAGCTTCTGAGGCAATCGTAATACCGCCACCCGCCCAAATAGAGAGTTGGTTTTGATATTGTTGAAAACTGCGAATTAAAATATTCCAACGTCCCGTGCCATCGAAATTAAAATACCCCAGAGTCCCGCAATATGCTCCTCTTGGCGCACCTTCTAACTCTTCAATAATTTGCATTGCTCGAATTTTAGGAGCTCCTGTAATTGAACCTCCTGGTAAAGCAGTGAGTAACATTTGCATAGGATTAATATCCTTTTTAAGTGTAGCCGTAACTTCACTTACCATGTGATGAACTTGATTGAAACTTTCAATTTCAAATAACTTCGTTGTTTTTACCGAGCCAGTATTGGCATAAACGCTCAAATCATTACGTAATAAATCAACGATCATGACATTTTCTGCTTGATCTTTTTTAGAGTTTTTTAAGGTTTGCTTTGAAAGTAAATCTTGTTCTTCATTTTTAAAACGAGGCATAGTACCTTTGATCGGTCTGGTTTTAATTTGCTTATCTACATCAAACTCAATAAATAATTCAGGAGAGCAGCTTAATAACTCAAAATTTTCTAACTTCAAATAACCAGCATATGGAGCATTAGTTAAATTCCACAACTCTTCTGCTTTATTTAATAATGAGCCGGTAAAATTTGCACTGAATTCTTGAGTAAGGTTAATTTGATAACAATCTCCTGCTTTAATATATTCTTGTATTTTATGAAAGGCAGTTAAGTATTTATTTTTAGTCCAACGAGGATGAATATTTTCTTCTAATTTAAAAATATTATTTTTTAGTTTAGAAGAAGGTTTTTTGAGTAAATCTGAAATATATTTAAAAATTTCTAATGCATTATTTTCATCGCTAAAAAAATACCATTCATTATTTATATTTTTAATAAAAGAATGATAGCAACCTATAAATAAAGAAGGTTGTTCATGTAATTGATTATTTATAAATTGATTCGCAGAGAAGTCATAGCTAATAAAACCAATATATCCTCCATTAAAGCTTATAGTTTCAATATTTTTGTTTTTTAGATCTGGGGATTGAAATTGAGAAAAATCTATAAGACTCTGTATATCAGATGAAGTTTGATAATTATTTAGGTCCGATTTTTTAAATAAAAAATTTTTATAATTTTGAATAATTAAATATTTATTTGGAAGAAACCCAATAACCGGATTTTTGTCATCATGAAGATATACAAGCCCGATTAACTCTTCTAATTTTTTTAAAATATCGGCAGCAGATTGAGAGCTTTCTAAAGAGATTTTTTTCTTTAACTGAGACATTTTAAACATATAAGTACTTGGAAGAGGTGACATAGTTTACTACAACTTCTAGTCCATCAAACGGATGAGTCGAAAGAGTTTAATATTTCGTGGAAAAAACAACCGAACAATTCTTCAGTTTTGCTAATAATTTATGAATTCGAACGGGCAATCAATATCGGTACCGTTTGTCGGGTAATTGGCAAAAAATGCATTACAGTAGTTGAACAAAAATTAACGTAGCTGTAATTTAGTAATTGCTAAGCAAAACTACTCAAGGATTGGAAGTTTCGGTTGCCACAAAAGAAAAATGCAACTTGAGACAGTAAGAGTGGTTAAGTCAAAAAATAAATGCTCTTGGGAGAGTGCTCAATGAAAATGTTCACTAAACTTGCTTTAGTTTCTTCTTTAGCTATCAGTGCAAATGCTATGGCAATGCAATCAATGGATGATGCAGCGCTTAGTGCTGCTACAGGTCAAGACGGTATTAATATCGGTATTGCTTTGGGTTCTGGTGGTATTTCTATCGATAAATTATACCTACACGATAATGATGGTTTAGCAACATCAACAGGTATTACTGGCGCTTCAGGTACAGCAGGTTCAATCGCAATTAGTGGCGTTACGGTAACTCAAAAAGGTACAGGTAACCTTTTAGATTTAGCGATTGATACAAATGGTGCTTCAGGTTCAAATGGTGCTTTCTTAAACGTTGCAGCAACAGTAGGTGCGGTTGACGTGCATGTTGGTTCAATTGGTGTAGGTACTTCTGGTACATTAAATACAACTACGGCTGTACGTGGTATTACTGAAACTGCTCCAACTGAAATTATCTCTGGTTTAGATTTATCTTTGGGGCAAATTTCTGCAAATGTTCAGTTAGGTTCAACTCCGCAAGGCGCAATGATCAAAGTGAACTCTAGCTTGCAAGGTGGTTTAACACTATCTAACTTTGGTATTAATGATGCTGCTGGTGGTGGTAAAATTGTCCTAGACAAAGTAATGGTTCGTGGTTCAGGTAATACAACGGGTGATTTGGATGTCAAAGCAAATATTTCTGTTGTACCTACAGGTTTACGTATCCAAAATAACAGCACACAAGGTATGAACGTTTATGCACAGGGCGTACACCTAGGTGCGGCAGCTAATGCTTCAATTGGTGATTTAGAAATTCAAGGTTTAAATGTAGGAACTTCTACAATTACTATTTCTGGTCACTAATTTAAAGACTGATAAAAAGCGCGTTTATACGCGCTTTTTTATTTATCTTAATAAAACTAATATCTATACTTTTCTATTTAAATAATATTAGCTTATATAATAAGAAAGAATATAAAACATTTGAAATGAGAATTAATTAACAGTTTATAAATGTAAAACTATGCATTCATCAAAAAGATTAAAAAAAAGCTGTTTTTTACAAAAAAAAAAGGTATCTTCAACACACAGGGATGTAGAGCTATTGCTCTAAGAATAAAATGAATAAGGCCGGTTAGGCCACCATTTAGACCAAGTGCTTATGTTAGAGATAGTTTTAGGCTCAGCATTGATGTATTACTTTGCGACAGAAGCCTTCGAAATAGAAAAAAAGCCGCCGGGAACTGTTTATTATACAGAGACTGCCGATTCACGTAATTTATCATTTCATCGAAACCATATTGAACCTGTCACAATAAAACCGGCTGTAGAAGACCAGTTTCGTGGCATTGTTCGACAAGCCTATGATTATAGTTGTGGCTCTGCTGCACTTACGACTTTATTAAATGGCTATGTGGGAACGAGTTTAACTGAACAGCAAACAATGAGTGGTTTGCTTCAATATGGTGAATATCAGCGCATTATTGAACGCCGAAGTTTCTCATTACTTGATATGAAGCGTTTTGTCACAGCAATTGGTTTAGACAGCGGTGGTTATCGAGGTGAGTTTCCTGATTTAGTTAAACTCGGTCAGCCTGCAATTGTGCCTATTTCATATGCTGGTTTTAAACATTTTGTCGTATATAAAGCTTATAAAGATGGAAGAGTATATGTAGCTGACCCTGGGCAGAGTAAAACTTGAAGTGCGACATAAACCACCTAATTAATTTAAAGGGTTTATGGAGTATATAAAATTGTCATACCATCATCTTAACTTTGAAGATCGTACTGCATTAATGCTTGAGTCAAGAAAAGAAGGCTTTTCAGCCAGAAAATTTGCTGAACTCATTAAAAGACATCCTAGTACGATCTATCGTGAGCTTAAAAGAAATAGCATCAATGACGTTTATCAAGCTCGATATGCTTCTGATAACACCTTCGCTAGACGTAGACGTGGTCACAGAAAACTCAAAATCGATTCAATCCTCTGGAAATTTATTGTTGAAGCGATCCGTTGTTTATGGTCTCCTCAGCAAATAGCAAAGCGTTTAAAGACATTT
>NZ_JFWX01000064.1:0-14924 GCF_000588095.1 Acinetobacter sp. 1130196
GTTTTTCAGATTCTGAATTCCAGCGCTTGGTTGGTGTACCTCGACCAGTTTTTAGTGAAATGATCGAAGTTTTAAAAGAAGTAGAATCACTTAAAAAGAAATCTGGGCGTCCTCATACTTTAGCTATAGAGGATCAATTATTATTAACACTCAATTACTTACGGAATTACAGCACTCAATTGGAGTTGGCTGCAAATTACCATATCGCTGAAAGTAATGTGAATCGAACCATTAAAAAGGTTGAAGATGCATTGATGAAATCAAGACGGTTTACTCTGCCAAAACGAAGCATTACCACAGCAGACGAACAGTTTAACTGGGTCATTATTGATGCGACAGAATGTTCAATAGAACGTCCGAAAAAAAAATCAGAGTAAGTTCTACAGTGGTAAAAAGAAGAAACATACGCTAAAAGCACAAGTGATCTATCATCCGAACAGCAAACAAATCATAGGGCTAGATATATCGAATGGCAGTCAGCATGACATTAAATTGGCAAGAAGAACGGTTAAAAAATTCAAACATTGTAAATATGTTATGACCGATTTAGGGTACTACGGATTAGAGCAAGATGGCTTTAAATTATTGATGCCAATAAAGAAAAAGAAGAATTTACCCTTATTTGATGTTGAGAAAAAGTACAATAAAATGATTGGAAAAATACGAGTTGTGATCGAACATATTAATAGTCAATTGAAAACATTTAGAATATTAAGTAAACGCTATCGAAATAGACGGAAAAGATTCGGTTTACGCATTAACTTAATCGCTGCACTGGTAAATCGGATGAACTTGCAATAACGACTTTCGCAAGAGGTCTAATAATAAGTTAATATTGAGATTAATTTTTTATGCTATAAATGAAAGTTACTAATAACTAGAGAGATAAACATGGCTAATAATTTTAATGCTGAACAGGCAAGAAAAAATGCTAAAGATGTCAAAATAGATCAAGCAATATTGTTGGAAAAAATCTTAACTGGAACTGAGGAAATCTCGAAAGAAGGTAAACGTCGAGCAGTGTTTCAATTTCCAATAGATGCTTTGCACCCTGAACATATTACGCAAGTAGAGGAAGAGCTAAAGACACGAGGTTTCAACGTTTCAACCAATATTGATCAGTCTGGTACAACCGTCAATATTGAAGTCAGTTTCTAAGCTTTAATCTATTCAAACGCCCATAGATTAGGGCGTTTCTTATAATTTTTTACAATCTAAATTTATAAAAATCAATATATTGTTTGACAGGTTTATGCTTCTTCTGTAGCTTTACTTTTTGAGTGGAATATGGATATGAACTTCCAAACAATACTTTCATCTTTCAAAAATCAATCGACTGGTACAGATGCATTTAAAAACTTAAAAAATGCGTGTGAGCAGTATCTTAAGCAATCTTCAAATTTCAATGAAAAAGCCGCAGCTTATCTTATTTATGGGTTTGCTCGTAGTTATGTCATTTTATATGAAGATGAAGCGGTAACTACCGAGTTTGCACAAGCTTCTAAAGAAACATTAATGAATTACATGAATCATTTAAATGAAGCGTTACTTACTGAAAACCACAGCACAATTTTGAGTGCCTTAAATCAGGTGAGTAATGACTATATGCAGGGCTCAAGAGTCTTTTAAAACTTTTGATTAACTTATTGATAAGATACTTCTTTAGTCCTTAACTTAACTAAAGAAGTATCCGGTAATAATTTTAATGTGATTTTTTCTTGCCGCCACCATCTTGTTTATTGACGGTAGACCATGCGATACGTTCAGCTTCTTCTTGAGAATGACCTCTATCTACTTCACTCTCAACAATATGTTTAGCCTGACGCTTTTGTTTTGCTGTGTAAGATGATTTGTCGCCACGAGACATAGTAAAGACCTCCATATTTTCTTTTAAGATCTTTTATTATTGAAACACATCCGAATTTAAAATCGGTTAAATAATGTCTTATCCTGTATACATAAGTTGAATCTTCTTTAATTCTTATTTTAACTTTTATTTAAATTAAATTTATTATTTTCAATGTGTTAAGATAAATTTAATTTATTTGAGAGTAAGTTTATTGTTTTCAAAATGTAATTTTTTCATTTTATAAAAGTTGATAAAAAGCTTTTTTATGTAAAATTAATACGTTAATAGAGGTTGGATAATTTAAAACTTTAGAAAATTAAAAGTTATTTATCGACCTTAATGATTGTTGTGGGTTAATATTTCGCGAGAAAAGAAAAAACGACTGATGCGTAAACAAACCTGCGTGTGTCTGTTGTTTTTTTTCATGTATGCTGTCCTTAGTTCAAGAGTTGATTTGAAATGCACTGTGATATTTATAGATCGAGCAAAAAAGATGAAATGTACATTTATATTGCTCGTCCAAACTATCCTGATGATGCGGAGCAAGCTGATCCGTTTGAAAAAGTTCCAGAAGCTGTTTTACAAGCATTTGGTCGTGCAACGTTTGTCATGCATTTAGAATTGGCTCCAACACGTAAATTAGCGCGTGTAAATGTTTTACATGTTCTAGACTCATTACAAACAAAAGGTTTCTTTATTCAGATGCCGCCAGAAGGGTTAATTAACCCAAATGCAGTTGAACCAGAGGGCTTACGTGGTGCGTGAAGATCAAGCTGGAGTTCTAAATCAATTACTTTCTTCTCTCGATGCAGTTCCTGAGGAGATCATTGCTTTAACAGCTTATGGCGTTGGCGCTATTATTGCTTTGTGGTGTTGGTGGCGTTTAATGCGCCGCCTACCTGCTACTTTTGGCGCAATAAGCTGGTTAGTTGTTTTTGCCATTTTGGTGACACCAACCGTTTCGGAAGGTCCTAATGCATCTGTAGCTCCAGCTATTTTTGGGCTATTGTTTGGTGTGTTAACTAAAGACAGTCCTTTAATCTGGTCAAATTTATCCTTAATTCTGTTTGTAATCGGTCTAGGTTTGCTTATTGGCTATTGTTGGTCAAAATATACAACAAACAAAAGCATGCGTTCCATCTAACCATTGAAATAGAAAAATAAGGTCTCTACATGTCTGCTGATACCCAACATTTTACCGGTACAGATCAATATATCGCGACTGATAGTCTTAAACTTGCTGTAAAAGCAGCCCGCGCTTTGCAAAAGCCTTTATTGGTTAAAGGTGAGCCGGGTACAGGTAAAACTTTACTTGCTGAGCAAGTGGCACAAAGCCTTGGTTTAAAACTCATTACTTGGCATATCAAGTCAACAACTAAGGCACAGCAAGGCTTATACGAATACGATGCTGTGTCTCGTTTGCGTGATAGTCAACTGGGTGATGATCGTGTTTACGATATTAAGAACTATATTAAGCCCGGTAAACTGTGGGAAGCTTTCACCAGTGAAGAGCGCTGTGTGCTTTTAATTGATGAAATTGATAAGGCAGATATTGAGTTTCCAAATGACTTGTTACATGAACTTGATAAGATGTCTTTTTATGTTTATGAAACAGGCGAAACGATTACTGCTACTCAACGTCCAATCGTAATTATTACTTCAAATAACGAAAAAGAATTACCAGATGCGTTTTTGCGTCGCTGCTTCTTCCACTATATTGAGTTTCCAGATGAAGCAACGATGCGTGAAATTATCTCGGTACATTTCCCAAATATCTCTGCGACTTTGGTAAATGAAGCTCTGCAAGTTTTCTTCAAACTCCGCGAAATTCCTAACTTGAAGAAACCCCCATCTACATCTGAACTGATCGATTGGTTGAGTCTGCTTATGGCAGATGATATGCCAGAAGATGTACTACGTAATCGAGATACATCAAAAGCTATTCCACCTTTGTATGGCGCACTCATTAAAAACGAACAAGATGTGCAACTGCTTGAACGTTTGGCTTTCATGTCGCGACGTTAAAGGAGAGAATAACCCATGTTTGTGCGGTTATTTTACACCTTACGAAAATATGGTGTTCCAGTCACGACCCGTGAATTGATTGACTTAAATCGTGCGGTGAGTGAAGGTTTAGTTTTTGCCGATCAAGAAGAGTTCTATCAACTTGCTAAAACAATTTTAGTTAAAGATGAACGCTTTTTTGATAAGTTCGATCGTGCCATGAAAGATTACTTTGATGGCATAGAAACCTTCGATATCGATGAATTACTCAAGCAAGTCCATAAACTACCAAAAGACTGGTTCGATTTAGAGCTTTTAGAAAAGCATTTAACACCAGAGCAAAGAGCTGAGCTTCAAAAAGCAGGTTCTTTAGAAGAACTGATGAAAATGCTAGAAGAGCGTTTACGTGAACAGCATAAAAAACACCAAGGTGGTAACCGTATGGTTGGCACAGGTGGAACTTCACCTTTTGGTGCTTTTGGTGACCATCCGGAAGGCGTCAGAATTGGTGGGCCGGGCCGTAAACGTTCGGCGGTTAAAGTTTGGGAACAGCGTAAATACCAAAATCTAGATGATGACCAAGTTCTTGGTACCCGCCAAATGCAAATTGCTTTACGGCGTTTACGCAAATTTGCCCGGCAAGGCGCTGCCGAAGAGCTAGACGTTGACGGAACTATTCGAGAAACAGCCAAGCAAGGTATTCTTGATGTTCAAATGGTGCCAGAGCGTCGTAATCGAATTAAAGTACTCATGTTATTTGATGTGGGCGGTTCAATGGATGCTCATATTGCTCAATGTGAAAAGTTGTTTAGCGCGGCTAAAACTGAATTTAAAACACTTGAATACTTTTATTTCCATAACTGTCTTTATGACTATGTTTGGAAAGATAACTATCGAAGAACAGCGACTCGCATGAACACATGGGACTTGTTTCATACCTATGGACGTGACTATCGTGTAATTGTAGTAGGTGATGCCAGTATGGCACCGTATGAGCTGAAATCGGTAGGTGGCTCGGTTGAGTATATGAATGATGAAGCAGGTGAAGTTTGGTTACGTCGTCTGCGTCAGCATTTTGATAAAACAGCATGGTTAAACCCTGAAACAGAAGGGTATTGGCATTACACCCAAACAATTGGTTGGATTAAAGAGATTTTTGAAAACCACATGTACCCAATGACTCTAAAAGGCATTGAAGATTTAACGCGTTACCTTTCTCGATAAACTTGATAACTTTAATAATTTAAAAAGAGGGATGATATGCAACATCAAATTAATGGTATTGCTTTACCAAATGAGCAAGGATTTTTTGGTGAGTATGGAGGGCAATTTATTCCTCCACATTTAAAAGAAGCAATGGATGAAATTAATGTTGCTTATGAAGAAATCCGCCATACACCAGAGTTTCAAAATGAATTATCAGATCTCTTTGCAAATTATGTAGGTCGTCCAAGTCCTTTATTTCATGCAAAACGCCTTTCAGAACAGTTAGGTGGTGCACAAATTTATTTAAAGCGTGAAGACTTAAACCATACGGGTGCTCATAAAATTAATCACTGCTTAGGCGAAGCTTTACTTGCTAAATATATGGGCAAAAAGAAAGTCATTGCTGAAACAGGTGCGGGTCAACATGGCGTTGCTTTGGCAACAGCGTGTGCTTTAGTGGGTATTCCGTGCGAAATTCACATGGGTCAAGTTGATATTGAAAAAGAACATCCAAATGTCGTCAAAATGAAAATTTTAGGTGCTCATTTGGTATCGGTCACTCGCGGTACAGCAACCTTAAAGGATGCTGTAGATAGTGCGTTTGAAGAATATTTAAAAGACCCTAAAAACTTTATTTATGCGATTGGTTCTGTGGTTGGGCCACATCCATTTCCGAAAATGGTTCGAGATTTCCAATCAATTATTGGCAATGAAATTAAAGATCAAACACACCAGCGCTTTGGAAAAAATCCAGATTATGTGGTGGCATGTATTGGTGGTGGTTCAAATGCGATTGGTGCCTTTACGGCATTTTTAAATGATCCAGATGTAAAACTTGTTGGAGTTGAACCCGCTGGACATGGGTTAGATACCAATATGCACTCAGCAACCCTAACATTAGGTAAACCAAGCCAAATTCATGGCATGGCGTGTTATGTACTTGAAAATGAAGCTGGTGAACCTTTACCTGTACATTCTATTGCTTCAGGATTGGACTATCCAGGTGTTGGTCCACAGCATAGTTTCTTAAAAGATTTAGGACGTGTGGAATATAGCACTGCAACTGATCAAGAATGTTTAAATGCTTTTATGACATTATCGCGTGTTGAGGGGATTGTTCCTGCGCTTGAAAGCTCACACGCTGTGGCTTGGGCAATTCGCGAAGCACCAAAGCTACCGAAAGAAACCATGATTGTGGTGAATCTGTCGGGTCGTGGAGATAAAGATTCTGACTATGTTGCAGAAAAGCTTAAGCTTTAAGACAACTAGAGTTAATAAGCGGTCAGTATTTAAAGGCCGCTTTTTTGTTTCAAAGACTATCTTTAGCGTTACTTATAAAGTTCATTATTTCTTAATTAAAACAAAGTATTCTGATTTTAACGTGTGATTGTCATAGATTGATATGTAAAACACTGCTTCACAAGGCAAAGCGTTGCGTTGCTTTGTCTCACTCAGTAGAATAGTCACTTTGCAAAATTTGCCTTTGGAGACGCCTAAGTGGAGCGACCGACGATTAGCCCTGAACATTTACAGGAAGCTGCTGAAAATTTATCAACAATTCGAGATTTTATTCGTTTTGGGGTATCAGCATTACGTCAACATGATGCACATTTAGGACAAGGCACTGAAGATTATTTTGCAGAAAGCTCTGCATTAGTTTTACAAACCTTATCTCTTGAATGGTCAGCAGACTCAGAGATTTTAGATGCTAAACTTTTACCAAGTGAAAAAGCAGAATTCTTAAGCTTGTTGGAGCGTCGTATTAATGAGCGTATTCCAACTTCTTATTTATTAAATTTAGCTTACTTCTTCAATAAGCCATTTTATGTGGATGAGCGTGTGCTTATTCCTCGTTCACCAATTGCAGAATTAATTGAGCAACGTTTTGCACCATATTGCTTAGATGAAAATGGTCAAATGCGTGAAGCACTTAACAACTTACCAGAAAATACCAAGCCTAAGACACCGCAACGTATTTTAGATATGTGTACAGGTTCTGGCTGTATTGCAGTAGCTTTAGCTTATGCTTATCCAGATGCAGAAGTAGATGCAACAGACATTTCTAAAGAAGCTTTAGAAGTAGCTTCGATTAATGTTGAACATCACAATAAGCAATATCAAGTTGCGTTACTTGAATCTGACTTGTTTGCCAAGATTCCAGCTGAAAATCAGTACGATTTAATCGTAAGTACCCCGCCGTACGTTGATGCCGAAGATATGGCTGACTTACCAGAAGAGTTTTTGCATGAGCCTGAACTTGCATTAGCAGCAGGACAAGATGGTTTAGATTTAGTTCGTAAAATGCTTGCTCAAGCAGCAGATTATTTAACAGAAGATGGTTTAATCGTAATTGAAGTCGGTAACTCTGAATGGGCTATGCGTCAGAACTTCAATACTGTTGAGTTTAACTGGCTTACTTTCCAAAAAGGTGGTTCAGGTATTTTTGCTTTAACTGCTGAGCAATGTCGTCGTTATAGAAAATTATTTGCAGAACAAGCTTAAGGAGTTGTACGTATGGCAGGGAACACTATTGGACAACTCTTTCGTGTAACCACATGCGGTGAATCGCATGGTGTTGGTTTAATGGCAATTGTTGATGGAGTGCCACCAGGTCTTGCATTGACTGAAGAAGATCTGCAAATAGATTTGGATCGCCGTAAGCCTGGTACATCGAAATTTGCTACCCAGCGTAAAGAACCTGATCAAGTTGAAATCATTTCAGGGGTATTTGAAGGTAAAACCACAGGTACACCAATTGGTTTACTCATTCGTAATACTGACCAAAAATCGAAAGATTACGGGAATATTGCGCAAACCTTTAGACCGGGTCACGCGGATTATACTTATACACAAAAGTATGGTTTCCGTGATTATCGTGGTGGTGGTCGTTCAAGTGCTCGTGAAACTGCTATGCGTGTTGCAGCTGGTGCTATTGCGAAGAAATATTTAGCAGAAAAATTTGGTGTCTTGATTCGTGGTCATGTCACTCAAATTGGTAACGAAGTTGCTGAAAAACTAGATTGGAATGAAGTTCCAAATAATCCGTTTTTCTGTGGCGATGTAGATGCTGTTCCTCGTTTTGAAGCATTGGTTACGTCTTTACGTGAACAAGGTACAAGCTGTGGTGCTAAGCTAGAAATCTTAGCCGAGAAAGTTCCTGTTGGTTGGGGCGAGCCTGTTTTTGACCGTTTAGATGCTGATATTGCACATGCCATGATGAGTATTAATGCGGTTAAAGGCGTTGAAATCGGTGATGGTTTTGCTGTAGCAGGTCAGTTTGGTCATGAAACACGTGATGAATTGACGAGTCATGGCTTCTTGGCAAATCATGCTGGTGGTATTTTGGGCGGTATCTCAAGTGGTCAAACCATTCGTGTGGCGATTGCACTAAAACCAACAGCAAGTATTACTACTCCAGGTAAAACGATTAACTTAAATCGTGAAGATACTGATGTATTAACTAAAGGCCGTCATGACCCGTGCGTAGGTGTTCGAGCAACTCCAATTGCTGAAGCAATGTTAGCAATTGTTTTAATGGACCATTTCTTACGAAATCGTGCTCAAAATGCAGATGTTGTTCCGCCATTTGCGCCAATTGAATCATAGATACTTGGTTGATGTAAAAAAGCCACATAACTCAAAGTATGTGGCTTTTTTATTGTTATTGAGCGCAATTTTTTTAATTAAAAGACCTATTAATAATTAAGTTAAATCTACAATTTGTTCTTGATTTACAGCAATTTGATACTGATTACGACCATTTGTTTTTGCTTGATATAGTGCATGGTCTGCGCGGCTAACAAAGGCAGAAATTGAATCATTTAAACGTGGAATTGTGGTTGCCACACCCACACTAATGGTTACATATGGTGAAACGCTACTACATGGATGAACAATGGCAATTTTTTTAATTGCGTTCATTAATCTTTCGACTTGAATTTGAGCTTGTTGTGCATTGGTCATAGGGAAGAGAAGTAAAAATTCTTCACCACCATAACGGGCAACTAAATCTCCACTACGAGCAGCAATTGAAGAAATTGCAGTCGCAATATCTTTTAAGCACTGATCGCCTTTAAGATGTCCTAAGGTATCGTTATAGGGTTTAAAGAAGTCGATATCCACCATCATAATAGTAAGTGGTGTTTCATGACGCAGCGCACGGCGCCATTCATTGTCTAGTGTTTCATCGAGATAACGTCGGTTAGCAAGTCCAGTTAAAGCATCTTGCTGTGAAAGTAAAGACAACTGCTGCGCTTGTTGCATGAGTTCAATACGGTTGAGTTCAATCATACAGTTTTGTAAATAGTTTTCTCGGTGCTGACGGTCTGTAGCATACGCAAGTGTCATTCCTAAGAAACTACTAAACGTATATGTGCGGTTCAAAAAGGTCCAATCTATGTCACCTTTCACATAAGTACTGACTAAAATACCAACCAAACCGCCGACCCATCCTGCAATGATTGCAGTATAAAAGCGCATACCTACCGCACCGTAGATAATCACAATCGCATACATCATTGCTGCATGAAAAAGTACATTATCTTGGCCATTTTCTAAAACGTTAATTAAAATAAAGGTGATAGCGACAGCGGAAGCAGAGCCAATTCCGACATAATAATCAAACCACTGATTTAATTTTTTAATAAACGATAAAATCCATGCAATTAAAACAATTATACCTACCCAAGAATAATAGCTTAACCAGGATAAAACTTGGTCGGTTGGTAAGACTTGGTATATACCAAAGCTTAAAAATAAATATAATATTAAAATAATAGGTGCTCTATAGCGAAACTCATAGGCCGCACCATTTTGATATTGAAAACGATAGATCGTTTCAAGTTGCTTTGGAAACCATACGAAATTTAATCCGCGTGTGGTTAATAAATCTATTTGTTCCTGTCCCAATATATTGGAACCTTGCAACTTCATAATTAATGCTCTCTATATTGGAAGTTGGCATAAAATGCGACTTGTTTTATTAAAGTTCCATCTAAAAATATTGGTTATATATTGTGTGGTTTATTCAAAATAATAATACAGATTTTTTAAAAAAGTAATGATTTTTATAGGTCCTTATTGTGATAAAAATCACGACATTTCAATGATTAGCGTCACAATTATCTAAAGATTCAAAACCTTTGAGAAAAAATTACTAATGGTCGATTAAAGATTGTATCTTTATCATTTTCGGATAGACTTATAGCCGTGAAGTACAGATGATTGCTGTCATATAAATAGGAAAATTAGCAATGACTGCTTTAAATCAATATGGAATGAGTTTAGAAATTACAGCGCATAATGAATGGTCTCAGCGGTTTTGGGATGATCTTTTACCGGTTAAGGAGCGGGTGAGTAAACATCCGTTTTTTACTGAAATGGCCAATGGGGGATTGAGCCTAGAAAGTTTCCGTTATGCTTTACTTAATTTCTATCCACTGGTTGCACATTTCCCGTCATATATGGCTGGGGCATTAGCTAAGGCGACTGCTTTTGCAGAACCAGGTGTAACAGAAACACGAGACTGGTTAATTCAAAATATTAAGGTCGAAGAGCGCCATTTACAGTGGTATCGTGATTGGGCTAAAGGTTTTGGATTAACTGTAGAACAGCTTGATAGCGTGCGCCCCCCAGCTGCAATGAATGCTGTGAATCACTTTTTATGGAATATGAGTCATCGCGGTAACTTGGCTGAATGTTTGGCTGCGACCAATTTGGCAATTGAATGGGCGACAGGTGATTGGTCTATTCAAGTTTATAAAGGTATCCACGCTTATACAGATCATCCTGAGGTCACTATTGATAAACGCTCTTTAGCATGGTTGCGTGCTCATGCTCATTATGATGATTTACATCCTTATGAAGCCATGGAGTTGATTAAGCGGTTGTCGAATGACCGACCTGATTGGCAGCAAAAAGCATTTCATGCTGCTGAAGAAGGGTTACGTTATTATGAACTAGCTTTAGATGATTGCTATAGGGTACAGCTTCAAGCCTCCGCTTAATTTCATTTAAAAGAGGGAGAATATTGTTAGATATTCTCCCTTTTATTTTATTCAAGCAATTTTAAGAGCTTTGCCCGATAAGGCGTTTCTTCAGGCAGAAGCTCAAGTAAGCGTTCAACGGCATCAACACGGTCAGGAACGCGGCTAACCACACGTAATAGTTGGTCTACATCATCAATTTGATAGATAACATGACTCAAGCGGGCATCAAAGCAATCTCTCCAAGCACACAAAAATGGGCTTTCTGATTTGGCTAAAAAACTACCTCTATACAGTGTCAAAGTGGTGGCAGTAAAACCTAAGTTTAGTGCTTGCTCAGCCATAAGAAAGTCACATTGAATTTCACAGTTAAGTCTATATGGTCGTGACTCGATCACATCGGGAATCAGGTTTCGAAGCTGTGAAAGCTCGGCTTTTAGTGTAGTGGTACTCACTGGCCGATCGCCATATAAGGCATAGTGAAGCTCTTCTAGGTTTATGCCTTCCGGGCATAAAGCAAGAAGACATAAAATTTCGATTTGGCGCTGCGTGAGTGTTAAGCCATGTTGATTGTATTGAACTTTAGGTGTGCCTAGCGCTTTAATATATAAAATGTTCTTTTGATGAAGTTGAATGGCTTGTTTTACAATATCTGCACAGCGCTCAACCGCTAAAATTCCAAGTGAGTTATGCTTTTGGTATTTAGTTGATAAGTTCATAATGCCATAAAACTGACCTGTGTTTGCATCGGTGATAGGCGCTGCATAACATACCCAATCTCTAACGCTGTTCATCTGGTTTTCATGTGAATAAACACAGCTTGCTGAATGTGTATTCAGGGCAAGACCAATTGCATTTTGACCAACTGCTTGAGTTGACCATTGTCCACCTTCAACAAAATGAACTTGTTCAGCAGATGAACGCATAGGTATACTACTCCATGTCCAGAGTAAAGTACCATGAGGGTCAGTCACCCCAATTGCCATATCTGCATCTTCAGCAATATGCATCAAATTTCTATGGCACTCTTGGATTGAACGACCAAATAAGGAATGTTGCCATTCCTGATCTAGATCAAATATAGGAGCCGCATCTAGATCGAGTGACGGCTTTTTTCCTAAACAAGGTGTTTCCGAGATTGTTTCCGGTCTAAAGAAAGACGGAAGGTTATCTGTAGAAGGCAATAATAATTGTTTTGACATATCCATATCGAAGTTCCTTTATCGTTGAAATGGCGTATCCGTGGCCGCTCAACAGGTTTAGCTTTCTTATTGTGACTATTTCCTCGTTATTTCATTTACCTTAAATAATTTTAAACAGTTTGACTATTATCCTATTGGGTAAGTTTTGTTATTTCGCCTCGTCCTATGACAAAACGTCCTCTCTTGAAAATGGCTTTGGTGCAGGTTCACCGAAATATTGCCGATCGGCAAAATAGCTAGAACGGACCATTGGTGCACTCCAGATATTTTTAAAGCCTAAACGCTTGCCATGCTGTGTGTATCTTTCAAATTCTTGTAAATTCACAAACCGGTGAATAGGGGCATGTGATTTAGAGGGCTGTAAATATTGTCCAATAGTCACTAAATCTACATCATGATCTTTTAAATCATTGAGTAGAGCAATAACCTCAGCTTCAATTTCCCCTAACCCTACCATTAGGCCACATTTAGTTTTGATATCTGGACAGTATTTTTTAAAACGTTTTAATAAATTTAATGAATGCTGATAGTCCGAACCGGGACGCATCGCTTTATATAAACGTGGCACTGTCTCAATATTATGATTAAACACATCGGGTGGTGATAAGCTTAATGTAGAGAGTGCTGTTTCTAGACGGCCACGAAAGTCTGGAACTAAAATTTCAATTAGCGTGTCTGGACAATGGTTTCTGATTTCTTCAATACACTTCACAAAATGTGCTGCGCCACCATCGTGTAGATCATCACGATCTACAGAGGTAATGACTACATATTTTAAGTTTAGATTAGCGACCGTCTCAGCTAGATGTTTAGGTTCATTTTCATCTAAAGGCATTGGACGACCATGTGCTACATCGCAGAAAGGACAACGTCTTGTACAAATATCACCCATAATCATAAAGGTTGCCGTACCACCACCAAAACATTCAGGTAGATTTGGACATGCGGCTTCTTCACAAACACTATGTAGCTTTTGTTGGCGTAATAAATTTTTGATACGTTGAATTTCTTCGAAATCAGTTATTTTTGCTCGAATCCATTCAGGTTTTTTAGGTAATTCTTCGGTAGGTAAAATTTTAATAGGAATACGAGAAACTTTATCTATTCCTTTCAATTTAATACCTGTTTCTATTTGCCTTTTTAAGTCCATATATAAAATTCCATTTTATATTAAATTAATTTTCAACTAGACTGTTTATAATAAAACCTTATTTATATAAACAAAAAATAAAGATTTTATTAATGCGTATAGTGCACAGCAAATATTATAAATTAATAAAGGTTGGTTAAAGGTTTGTTTTATAAACATATGAAATGAATTAAAATTTTTTAATTTTATTTTTGCTAGTTAAGTTTGTGAAAAATAAAAAATAATAGCTACAAAAATCATTTAAAACTTTTTAGTCTAATAGCATATTAAATTAAATTGAGCTTTATTATTTGTAGCGAAATATATAACTCTCGCTGAAACTTGGTTGATTTTTAATAATCAAGATAATAAAGGAAAAGGATATGCAATTAACGGAAGAGCAATTACTCGCAGCATATAAACGCATGCGTGATATTCGTGAATTTGAAGATCGACTTCATGAAGAAAATACCAATGGTGATATTCCAGGCTTTATTCACTTATATAGCGGAGAAGAAGCTGTAGCAGTCGGGATTGGCTTTGTTGCACAAAGCTATTCTTGAAGGCTTCTTCAGTAATATAATTTCCAGATGAAGAAGCCTACACCTAAAATCTATCGTACAACCAATTGGTCCTCGTATAACCAAGCTTTAATCAAGCGAGGAAATATTTCAATCTGGTTTGATCCTAAGACGCAATGGTATGCACAACCACAAGGCAAGCAAGGACGAAATCAAACTTATTCCGATACAGCGATTCAATGCTGTTTAATGATCAAATCTCTATTCCGTCTTTCTTTACGTATGGTTACTGGCTTTGTTCAAAGCCTGATTAAACTCTGTGGCTTGAATTGGACAGCACCAGATTACTCCCCCCTTTGTAGACGACAAAAGCATATTGATATTGCGATAAGCTATCAGAAAAGTCATGATGGGTTACACCTACTTGTCGACTCTACGGGTTTAAAGTTTTTAGGTGAAGGCGAATGGAAGCGTAAAAAACATCAGCCTGAATACCGTCGGCAATGGCGTAAACTGCATATTGGTATAGATGCTGAAACACTGCAAATACGTGCCGTTCAGCTTACTACAAATAATGTCAGTGATTCACAAGTACTAGGTGATTTACTGGATCAAATTCCACTAGATGAGCGAATAGATTCTGTCTATACCGATGGCGCGTACGACACGAAGTGCTGCAGAAAAGTGATTTCAGATCGTCAAGCACATGCAGTAATTCCACCCAGAAAGAATGCCAAGCCCTGGAAAGATTCTAAAATAAGTTCAATAGAACGAAATGAGTTACTTCAAACGGTTAAACATTTAGGCAGAACCCTATGGAAAAAATGGTCGGGTTATCACCGTCGTAGTTTGGTGGAAACCAAGATGCATTGCATCAAATTATTAGGTGATAGGCTGACGGCAAGACATTTTCAAAGTCAGGTCAATGAAATTCATGCGCGTGTGGCAGTTCTGAATAGATTTACGGAATTAGGTAGACCTCGCACCCAAGTTGTGTCTTAAATTTGAATGGATTGGGGAGAACTCAGC